>JAKSAU010000711.1 GCA_022361535.1 Desulfobacterales bacterium | reverse complement strand
TTAAGAAAAGACTAAAACGCGGCTATGGGTATTGCAACAATTTCGCAGTGATGCATAGTCGATCAAAATTTGAAGAGGAAGAATAATGGCTGCTGTCGATGTATTAAACAGTGCAGGCAAAAAAGTGTCTGAAACAGAGCTGCCTGACGAAATTTTCAGCATTCCGGTTAAGACAAGCGTTCTTCATGAAGTAGTTAGGTCCCAGCTCGTTGCAAAACGGGAAGGGACTGCTGCGTCTAAGACTCGTGGAATGGTTACCGGCTCTACAAAAAAACTTTTCAGACAGAAAGGGACCGGCAACGCGCGTGCCGGTAGCGTTAAATCTCCTTTGAGAAAAGGCGGGGGCGTAATCTTTGGCCCGAGCCAGCGGTCCTATGCCTATAAGGTGCCCAAAAAGGTGCGTAGCCTGGCTCTTAAAATGGCATTGAGCTCTAAGGTTCAGGAAAGCAACCTTTTTGTTGTCGACGCATTAGAACTCGAAGAGATCAAAACTAAAGCATTGGCTGATATACTTAAGACTCTCAATCTTGAAGATCTTCTCATCGTTTCTGATACTGAAGATGTTAAACTTGCAATGTCTTCAAGAAATATTCCTGATGTTAAAGTAATTAAAACCGCTGGTCTGAATGTATATGACATCTTAAAGTTTAAAAACCTTCTGCTGGTTGAGTCCAGCATCGAGAATATCAAGGGGAGGTTAAGCTAACATGAGAGAATATGACATCCTCAGAGGACCCGTGGTTACTGAGAAAACAACCCTTCAAAAAGAACTCAACAACCAGGTAACGTTTAAAGTTGATAAACGTGCCAATCGGGTTGAGATTAAAGAAGCTGTTGAAAAAGCGTTCAACACCCAGGTTAAACAGGTGAGAACCGTACAGGTTAAAGGTAAGGTAAAACAGCGCGGCAGGATCGTCGGCAAAAGAAACGACTGGAAAAAAGCCATCGTTACACTGATGCCGGGACAAAGAATTGATTTTTTTGAAGGTGTTTAAAGAGGTAAAGATATGTCAACAATAGTTAAGACAAAACCGACATCTCCCGGAAGACGTGCTCAGGAATACCTTTCTTTTGAAGAAATTACCAAAACAAAACCTGAACGCCGGCTGACCAAAAAACTAAATAAAAGGTCAGGTCGTAACTCTTACGGAAGAATTACCGCCAAACACAGAGGCGGCGGTGCAAAGAAAAAATATCGTATTATCGATTTCAAACGGGACAAGGACGGGATTCCGGCCAAGGTATCTGCCATCGAGTATGATCCTAACAGATCTGCTCGTATTGCTCTGCTGACTTATGCGGACGGCGAAAAAAGATATATCCTGGCACCACTTGACGTTCACGTTGGTGATGTCCTTGAAACCGGTCCCGATGCTGATATTAAACCCGGCAATTGTCTGCCTTTGGAAAATATTCCAACCGGTACCCGTATTCACAACATTGAGTTGAAACAGAATAAGGGTGGCCAGATTGTCAGAAGTGCAGGCGGATACGCCCGTCTTATGGCAAAAGAAGGAACCTATGCCCAGGTGTTGCTGCCTTCAGGTGAAGTGCGCATGATTCACCTTAAATGCAAAGCCACTGTAGGCCGTGTGGGTAACGAAAAACACGGTGACGTCAGCATCGGTAAAGCTGGTCGTACACGGTGGATGGGCAGACGTCCTTCTGTTCGTGGTGTGGCCATGAACCCGGTTGATCATCCAATGGGTGGTGGTGAAGGTCGTTCTTCCGGTGGTCGTCAGCCTTGTACACCTTGGGGTGTGCCTACAAAAGGTAAAAGAACCCGTAAGAGTGCCAGAACAGATCAGTATATTGTTAAAAGAAGGGCTAAAAGAAAGTAGATAGGTGACGTATTATGCAAAAAAAAAAAAAAAAAGGACC
>JAKSAU010000252.1 GCA_022361535.1 Desulfobacterales bacterium | reverse complement strand
ATGACACCGTTCTGCTCGATGGCCTGGAAAAGCTGAGGAATACTCAGGCAATCATCGGTCCGGCCTTTGACGGTGGCTATTACCTCATCGGGGTGCAGGGCAATATTGGCGAAACAAATCTGCAATACATTTTTACCGATATTTCCTGGGGAAGCGCAAACGTCTGTCACCAGACCATTGAGCGCTTAACAGCATTACAAATGCGCTATGAACTACTCAAAAAACTCCACGACATCGACACTCCGGACGATCTCACGTATCTCAATCATCATCCCGGCACTGAATGAAGAGAAGAACATCATTTCTCTTGCCGAGAATCTTGGTTCCGGTCATGAGATAATCCTCGTGGATGGCGGCAGCAGCGACCGGACGGTTGAGCTCGCTGTTGAGCATGGTTTCAAGGTGATTACCAGTACTCCGGGGCGAGGCTGCCAGCAAAACGAGGGAGCCCGCCACGCGCATGGAGAAATCCTGCTGTTTCTTCATGCCGACACCCGCCTGCCACCAAACTTTGCCATAACCGTACAGCAGACCATGCAAAACACCCATTGTATTGCTGGCGCCTTCAGCCTGGCTATCGCCAGGCCGACCACTGGCATGCGTTTTGTCACCGCCTGCACCAACCTGCGCTCGCGCTATTTGCAGCTCCCATATGGCGATCAGGCCATATTTATGCAAAAAAAGATCTTTGTAGCGCTTGGGATGTTTCCAGAAATACCGATCATGGAGGACTATGTCCTGGTGAGGCGGGCGAGAAAGAAGGGCCGGATTGTCACGCTTACCGAAAAGGTGGAGACTTCAGCGAGAAGATGGCGGAGACTTGGCGTCGTCCAGACAACCTGTATCAATCAACTCGTCCTTTTGGGCTTTATCTGCAAGGTACCCATACAAACCCTGGCCTCATTCTATCGGCGTTGACTGGTTTTCCTGCTCTGCGCCGCTACCATCCTGCCAGGCTTGATCGAAGAGTTCGATGACATCTTCAGTTGATATTGCCGGGGTTTGCTGAATAAGTGATTTACGCACATCTTCGTCACGGATAATCTCTCTGGCATAATCAGTGACGGTATTGAGCGCTTCACAGGTCCGACATTCCCGTAACATATCATTTTCCGAAGACAGCACAGATCCCAGAACCATATGAAGCAGGATAATGACAATGGCTGCTTTCACCACTCCCAGGAGGACACCGAGTGACTTATCGAACCCTTTGGCCAAATTTAT
>JAKSAU010000047.1 GCA_022361535.1 Desulfobacterales bacterium | reverse complement strand
GGCTTTCTATTCTTTTATATTGTATCGGTCAAATTCTTTTAACTATTAAATTGTATATCCAAGAAACCTGCAAGAATTATTCCGCGGCCTCTATAATAAACGAAAGCCTTTTGGATTGGTAAGTTTTATCTTTTAACGATAATGGATTCACTTGAAAATAGATAAAATATTGTCATCCTGTGTCATGAAAATGACAATAGTTTATCTTTCTCTACAGAATGGTTTGTATTGCTATTTAGTTTAAGTGTTTATATTTCACTGCCTTATGGTTGTTGTGCTGAAACGGTATGACGGTTCGCTTAAATGTGTCCCTTTATGACCGTGTATATTAAGTCTCGGTAGAACCCTTAAATGGAAGGGTATTGCCGCTTAAGCACTTAGGCTCGTTTGTTCTAAAAAGACGGCATCAGGCGGATTTTTGTAAAAAATTCGGCAGCCGCTTTTTAGAATAAACGTGCCAGTATTTGTATATGGGGTACACTTGTTCACCAGAGCCTATCGGAAAGTTAGTTCTGAGAATTGGGGGGATAAGCCTTCTCATCTTATCTACAATACACCTGTTACAAAGAACGGCTGCCTGGAAAACCAGGCAGCCGTTGTATATAGCGTCAAAGCCGTAAAAAAAATTTATATCAATGCAGAATTTGGCTCAAGAAGAATTTGGTGCGTTCATGCTCTGGGTTTTCAAAGAAACTGATGGGATCATTTTCTTCGAGAATCATACCGGCATCCATGAGCATTACGCGTTGGGCAACGGTTTTAGCAAATCCCATCTCGTGGGAAACCACGATCATGGTCATGCCTTCGTCACTGAGCTGAACCATGACATCCAATACTTCTTTAACCATTTCAGGGTCCAAAGCTGAGGTAGGTTCGTCAAAGAGCATTACTTTGGGTTTCATGCAAAGGCTCCTTGCGATAGCCACCCGTTGCTGCTGGCCGCCTGAAAGCTGTCCTGGATACTTGTTGGCCTGCTCGGCAATTTTTACCTTTTCAAGGTAAAACATGGCGGTTTCTTCCGCTTCTTTTTTCGGTGTTTTTCTTACCCATACCGGACCCAAGGTCAAATTTTCTAAGATGGTGAGGTGGGGAAACAAATTAAAGTGCTGGAAGACCATACCCACTTCTGTTCTGATTTTCTCAATATTTTTCAGATTGTTGGTCAATTCAATGCCATCAACAATGATCTTTCCCTTCTGGTGTTCTTCTAAGCGGTTAATGCATCGGATCAGGGTGGATTTGCCCGACCCCGAAGGACCGCAGATAACTATTTTCTCTTTCTTTTTTACTTCCAGGTTTATGTTTTTCAATACATGGAAATCACCGTACCATTTGTTCAGATCCTGAATCTTGATAATGGTGTCGTTGTCTTTTACATCGTTCATGTTCTAAATTCCTAAAAATAGTTAGCTGCGTTTATCTGTATCCAGTTCCCGTTCAAGTTTTCTTGAAAAATTGGACATGGAAAAACATCCCAAGAAATACATTAAGGCCACAAACAGGTACATTTCGGTTGAAAATCCCATCCATTCCGGATTCTGTATTACTGTTTTTGAGGTCAGCAAGAAATCATACAAGGCAATGATAACAACAAGAGAGGTATCTTTAAAAGCGGATACCAGGACACTTACCGTTGGTGGAATAACGATTTTCAATGCCTGGGGTAAAATAATCAACCGCATGGTCTGGGAATAGTTGAGTCCCAAAGCGTCTGCGGCCTCATACTGGCCTTTTGACATCCCCTGAAGTCCTCCCCTTACTACTTCGGCTACGTATGCGGCAGTAAACAGGATAATGGCCACCTGTGCCCTTAAAATGGTATTGATGGTTACCCCTTCAGGCAAAAAGAGCGGGAAGATAATTGAAGACATAAAAAGCAGGGAAATTAGCGGAACCCCCCTGATCATTTCAATATAGGCTATGGACATGTAGCGTATCAGGGGCATGCTCGATCCACGTCCCAAAGCAAGGATTACTCCCAACGGGTAGGCCGCAGTCAACCCAAACACGGAAAGCAGCAGGGTCAAAGGAAGTCCGCCCCATTTCATGCTGTCCACAGGAGTCAGTCCTAAAATTCCACCTTTCATGAGAATGCCCATGGTAACAAGGCCTGCTATCCAGCCATAGCCAAGTGCTTTGGACCAATACTTTCGGTTGTTGGAGAAAAACAACAGGGCAAAAAGAATCATCATGGCGGTAAATGGCCGCCAATGCAATTCGTGTGGGTAAAATCCAAAAATGACAAATCTTAGGTTCTTGTAAACCACTGCCCAGCAGGCTCCGTCACCGGCCTTGCAGGCTTCCGATGTGGTAAACCAAGAGGCATTGATGAATGCCCATTGGATAAATGGAGGGATAAACCGGATCAAAAAAATGAGAACCAGGATAGTTAAGATGGAGTTAAAAACTCCGTTAAACAGGTTCTCTTTGAGCCAACCAATGATCCCTCGCCGGTTTACCGGCGGTTTAATTCTTTTTATTGCATCATGGTCAATGGGGACAACAGCCATATTATCTTTCCACTAATTTTGATTTTTTGTTGTACCAATTCATGAACAGAGACGTTGAGATACTGAACATGAGATAACAGGCCATGATCAAGGCAACCCCTTCGATGGACTGGCCTGTAATATTAATGGTGGTATTGGCCACGGAGACAAAGTCCGGATACCCAATGGCAATAGCCAAAGACGAGTTTTTGGTCAGGTTGAGCATTTGACTGGTTAGAGGCGGAATTATGACTCGCAGGGCTTGAGGAAGAACAACCAGATTCAGGATATGCCCTTTTTTAAGACCAATTGACATGGCAGCTTCAGTCTGGCCACGGCTTACCGCCTGGATTCCGGCACGGACAGCTTCAGCCACAAATGCCGAGGTATAGATAACAAGGCCAAGTAGAAGTGCAATGAATTCAGGCGAGAGCATCAGCCCGCCCCTGAAATTGAATCCTTTGAGTTCAGGTACGTCCATCTGGGTTGGGGCACCGAACAAGACCCAGACCAAAATTGGTAATCCAAAGCTGATGCCAAGAAAAGTCCAGAATACAGGAAAATCCTGCCCAGTTGATTCTTTGCGTTTTTTTGCCCATTTCTTAATGATCAAAGAGATAACAATGCCTGCCATTAGTGCCATGAGCATAAATCCGTGAGCTTCATGTGCTGCAGGAATTCCCATAGCCACTCCCCGGTTGCATAGAAACAGACCCGGAAGAGGGTTCAATGCACCGCGAGGCGATGGGAATGTTTCATAAAAAAGGGCATACCAGAAGAAAAGTTGCAGCAGGACCGGTATATTCTGCATCACTTCAATGTAAATCATGGATAGTTTTTGTACCAGCCAGTTGGTAGACAACCTTGCAACACCGACGAATACACCAATAACTAGGCACAGGATAATACCAATGAAACTGACTTTAAGTGTGTTTAGAACACCCACCATCAGGGCTCTGCCGTAAGAGTCGGCTGCGGAATACTCTATCACGCTTTCGCCGATTTCAAAGGCAGCCTCTTTGTCAAGAAATCCGAACCCTGACGCGATGTTCTGCTTTTCCAGGTTTGTCAGGGTATTGCTGACCAAATACCAGGCCAAAAGGCCCACCATCAATACAGTGAGCGCCTGATAGGCAATGGCCCGTTTGTCCGGATCCAGCCAGAATGGAACTTTTTCTTCTGAGATGCTATTTTTCATGTTTTTATAACGCTTTGGGCTGAGCAGGACCTGCCCCAAGTGGAACAGGTCCTGCTGAAAGGTTAAATAAACTATCTAATGGGGGATGCGTACATCAGGCCGCCTTCTGTCCAGAGGGCGTTGAGACCACGTTGAAGTGCAAGAGGAGTGTCAGGACCGATATTACGGTCAAATACTTCACCATAATTACCGACCTGTTTTACGATGTTATAAGCCCATTTGTCATCAAGACCCATCTGGGCACCCATACCTGGAGTAACGCCCAAGAAGCGTTTGATTCCGGGGTTAGCGGATTTCATCATTTCGTCAACATTTTTGGAATTAATGCCGAATTCTTCAGCCTGGATCATCGCCATTACAGTCCAATTAACGATATCGTACCACTGGTCGTCGCCATGTCTGACAACCGGGCAAAGCGGCTCTTTTGAGATGATTTCAGGAAGCAGTTCATAATCGGAGGGGTTTGGAGCTACAGATCTCTGGGCAGCCAGCTGAGAGGCGTCAGAGGTCAGTACATCACAACGTCCTGCAAAAAAGGCTTTGTTAAGTTCGGCAGTATTTTCAATAACAACCGGGGACCATTTCATACCGTTGGTTCTGAAATAGTCAGCTGCATTCATTTCGGTTGTGGTACCGGGGAGAACACAAACTGTCGCGCCGTCAAGTTCTTTTGCGCTTTTTACGCCCAATTTCTTGGGGATAAGGAAACCCTGACCGTCATAGTAGTTAACCTGTGCGAAATTTAGACCGGATTTAGTTTCTCTGGAAAGGGTCTGGGTGGTGTTTCTGCAAAGAACATCAATTTCTTTTGACTGGAGGGCTGGCAGGCGCTGTACCGCAGTCAGTGCGGAAAATTTAACCTTGGATGCATCACCGAATACAGCGGCGGCAACTGCTTTTGCTGTATCCACATCAAGGCCTTTCCATTCACCTTTGTCATCAGGCATTGAAAAACCGAATACACTGCCGTTTACACCGGCTTTGATGTAACCTCTGGCTTTTACTTCATCAAGGGTGCCGGCAGATGCTACAGCAGCCATGGCCAGGACGGTGATACAGGTTGCAAGAGTTTTTAACATTTTCATAAAGACTTCCCTCCTTAGCAAAAATTGGACACAAATTTTAAATTACGAAAACCTTTGCCACTATTAGCACACCACCACAAATTTTCAAGAAGTTTTATGGAATGGTTTGATTTTTATGAGTCAGTTGTAAAGAGATTAAGTTTTATTACAAAAATGTAGCTTGCTTGGTAGTAGATTTAGGTGGTTTTGGTAAAAAAAATGTAAATACCCTTTTAGGTGTGTTGAAGAAAAGTATTCTCGTGATTAAAAATCATCAATTATGTGTGTATACAGCAAAATATTAAGGGAACCGGTTAACGCGATTTCTCATGGTGCAGGGGCATTGGGATCAATTGCAGCACTCACTCTGATGGTTGTTTTTGCCTCGTTACGGGCTGATGTCTGGCATGTGGTATCTTTTTCTATTTTCGGGGCTACCTTGATTTTGATGTATACGTCAAGCTGCCTCTACCATGCCCTTCGTATTTCCGAAAAAGCGTTGATGATTTTTCGCCGCATCGACCATATTATGATTTTTATGGTCATAGCCGGGTCCTACACCCCTTTATGCCTTGTACCGCTTCGCGGACCCTGGGGATGGAGTCTTTTTGGTACGGTTTGGGGAATTGCGATCGCCGGGATATTCTTAAAAATTTTCTTTATGAATGCACCAAGGTGGATCTCAACCCTTATTTATCTGACCATGGGGTGGTTGTGTGTCGTGGCCATATATCCATTGGTGAAAACCCTTGAACCCATGGCATTGTTATGGCTGGCACTGGGCGGGTTGTTCTATAGTGTAGGCGCTCTTGTTTATGCTACAAAGTGGCCAGACCCTTTTCCCAAGGTGTTTGGGTTTCATGAAATCTGGCATTGTTTTGTGATTCTGGGCAGTGCATCTCATTTTTGGCTTTCCTTTAATTATTTGATGTATATCTAACCATTCTACAGCCTTTCTTAAGGTTAATTTTCTTGTCATTTGGCTCGATCTTTGTAAAACTCCAGTTCTCTGGGGTGGTATTTTACCCCTTTCGTGCTTATTTTGCCCTAAGGAGATAATTGTGAAGATCTGCAGCACAAAGAAAATAACCGATTACACCTATTTGAACCTGGTGTCTACTCAGTATAAAGACCGGAACGAGACTGATAAGAACTGGATTTATGCCTCACGGGGTAACACAAACCGGCCTGATGCAGTGGTTGTGGTTCCTTATCATACTGAAGAAGACAAGCTGGTGCTTATCAAAGAGTTCCGTGTGCCTTTGGCAGGTGTACAATACGGCTTTCCAGCAGGCCTCGTAGATGCCGGTGAAAGTATTGCCAAGGCAGGTGAGCGCGAACTCTATGAAGAGACCGGGCTTTCTGTGGGCAAGGTGCTCAGAGAAAGCCCGCCGATTTTTTCTTCTTCAGGTATGACAGACGAGAGTATCAGTCTTTTGTATGTAGAGTGTAAAGGCATTCCCTGTACAGATCATAACCAGGGTTCTGAACAGATTGAAGTCATATTGGTTTCCAAGCAAGACGCCATGGAACTTATTGCAAGGACAGATCTTTTGTTTGACGTCAAAACCTGGATTGTTCTGGACCGATTCGCTGCCACAGGTCAGGTGTTGTAAAAGGCTAAATATATGTTTTCAAATTTTTTATATTTTTTGATCGCCCTGGTGATTTACACCACGTCCGAACTGTTTGACAAACCAGACAGTATTGATATTGGAGGTATTTATTTCTGCCTGGCATCCGGGGTGATTTTTGCCATGGTTTGCCATTTTTCATTCAGGCGGTTGTCAAGACAGGAGGTTGGATTATCCTTTGCAGGTATGGACCAGCGGGTCAACAGGACTATCTCAAGGCTTTCTGTGCTGGCCTTAATGCTATTTGCAGCCAATATCTATATTTATCGCCTCAATTTCCTGTTGGCGGACTTTATTCTCTTCCAATGGGTACCAACCCTTGAGGCGCTTCTTTTTTTAGGTATTTTTCTTTTTTACCTGGTACTCATTTGGAATGCCGCTTACCGTATCCAGAAACGGTATTTCCCGGGAAATTTAACTAAAAAATCTTTTATTTTTTCCAATATTGCCTTTTCCCTGCCGGCCCTTCTACCCTGGTGTGTTCTCTCTCTTTTAGCTGATGTTATAGTGATGCTGCCCTTTGACTGGGCCAAGCATTTCTTTGAATCCACAACGGGCGAAGTACTGTATATCATGATCTTTTTAACGGCTGTGTCCGTATTCGGACCGGTGCTGATTCAAAGGTTATGGGGATGCCGCCCCCTTACTCCCGGCTATGCAAGAGATCGTATAGAAGAAACCTGCAGGCAGGCAGGCCTGAAATACAGGAATATTTTAAAATGGGAGCTATTCGGCGGCACCATGATCACTGCCGGGGTCATGGGTATTGTGGGGCGTTACCGCTATATATTGGTTACCCCGGCCCTTTTAAATTCTTTAGATGATGAAGAGGTCAAGGGGGTTATCCTGCATGAGATCGGGCATGTCCACTATCATCATATGCTCTTTTATCTATTTTTCTTTGCGGGGTTTATCGCATGCAATTTTGTATTCTTTGAACCACTTATGTTCCTTGCCTATGTGGCTCGACCCCTTTACGACGTCATGGCTTTTGTCGGAATAGAGCGGTCAACTGCCCACCCAATAATGATCTGTTCAGGATTGATAGTTGTTTTTGTACTTTATTTCAGGTTTATATTTGGTTTTTTTATGCGTCACTTTGAGCGTCAGGCAGATATTCATATTTTTAAATTTCAACGTAGCCCTTCTGCCTTAATCTCTACATTTTACAAGATTGCCTCTTTGAGCCGTCAGTCTATTGATAAGCCCAACTGGCACCACTTCAGCATTGGTCAGCGTATTAGATTTTTAGAAGAATGCAGGGAAAATCCTGCACTGATAGACCAACATCACAGCAGGGTAAAAAAAATGATATTTGGCTATGCCCTGGTGGTCGGTCTGGTGTTTTTCCTTGGCTACAGCATCAGCTACGGACGTTTGAATGAACCTTTCAGCCAGTATATTGCCGGAAAAATTTTAACCCAGGAGTTAGCCGTTGATCCTGAGAACTCGGATTTGTATGTCCAGGTGGGAGACTATTATTACAATGCGAGTCTTTACGAACAGGCCAGGGACGCTTATGAAAATGTAATCCGAATTGACCCTGAAAATGTCCATGCACTAAACAATCTTGCCTGGCTTCTGGTTACCTGCCCTAAAGAGGAATTACGTGATCCCGAACGTGCATTGGAACTTGCATCCCGTGCCCGGGACATCAAGCAGGATGCATATATACTTGATACCTATGCAGAGGCTTTATTTGCAAATCAGCGAACTCCTGAGGCACTGGATGCAGCCAAGCAGGCACTTGCCCTTGCATCTGAAAAAAAAGAGTACTATCAAAGCCAGGTTGATCGATTTTCAAATATGTTGTGAGGTAAATGAGTTCGAGCGTTATGCTTAGGGTGGTTAAATTCCGACAGGGAGAAAAGCCATACCAGCCATATGAACAGCTTCCTTAATGAATCTGTCCCCGCGGCCGGATACAATCAATGCCATGGTATCAGTGAGTGATATCAGTTTGCCGAACAATCTTTCAAAGCTTAAATTCTGAACCGGACCATCGCAGATATTGGTGGTTAAATAAAGTGACCCGCCGGGTGTGCGCCGTGTTTTCAGGCGCCAGACTAAAATTTCTATATTTCTGGCAGAGTTGTACAGATTCTGAGCCTCCAGAAAATCCAGTAAAAACAAATCACATTTTTCGTTGTACGCCATATGAAGCATGGTCGTCAGGCCATACATGATTGCGTATACCCGGTCACCTTCAAATTCCGGTTCAAATCCCATTAATATGGCATCAGTACTTTTTTTGTCTTCCAGAACAGGATCAGGTGGCAGGGTAGGGCATTGAAAGATCTTCTCAATTTGGGAATCAATAGTTGCACCAGGTGTTTTGGCCAACTCAACGGAATTCATTTTATAAAGCTTACGGGTAAGCGCTTTGAGGAGGTGAACTGTCTGGTCAATATGGATATCCGATACCTGATTTATATCGGATTTGGCCAGTGTCTCTACGCCAAAGTCAGAAGAGACACACCCGGCCGTTACAAAAGAAACGCAGATAAGAACAATACAGGCAGTATGTTTAAGAAGCGTTTCCAGATTTAAACTCTTCAATCCCTAAATGCATTGTTTTAACTGCCAACTGGATGCAGTGATGCTTTTTCTCGGGTATATTCTGCAGCACCTGGAAAACATCTCCGTCATTGACTGCCAGTGCCTGATCCAGGGTTTTGCCTTTAACCAGATCGACGGCGGCCATGGCAGCTGAAATAGCTCCAGCGCAACCGGTGATTTCGTATCTTGCATCCTGGATAATCTGGTTTTCATCAACTTTGAGATATATTTTCATGGTATCGCCGCAGGAGCCTATTTTCTGGGAAATCTGGTCTGCATTATCGATTGAGCCCATGTATTTTTTTTCAATGTAATAATCAATAGCCGGTTCAGCATATCCGGCGTCTGACAGCATTTTACGTTCTGCATTTGATGTTGTTATTTCAGTGACCACTTAACTTTCCCTCTTTTGTGCCCTAACTTAATCAAAAATATTTTACCGGGCTAATGGAATAAAATATTTTAAGGTTCATGTATACAATAACCTTCCTAAAATAATAAATTTCTTTTTTATGTCAAGAAAAATGAAATTAAAATGATTTGAGATAAATGAACAAACACTAAAATAAACTTGACAGCATTTGCCTAATTTGGGCAATAATAGTGTAATCTCAATAAAAATTGTTTATGGGGGTCACAATGGAGACCAGCAAAACCAGGACAACAGATATGAAAGGAAGAATTGTCCGGTTGAAGCTCATTGACGGATCGTTAATCAATGGCCAGGCAAACATTGCTCGTGAGCCTGGATACGAGCGGCTTTCAGATCTTATCAGGGACCCGAATGATGCGTTTATCGTCTTGTTTAATGCGATTCTTTACGACAAAGGAGTTGAAAATCCGCTAAAGCATAAAACGTTGTTTGTAAATAAAACTCATATTTTATGGGTCGAACCAGATGAAGACCAGAAATAATCCTTGTGATTATAGTCTTTTATGGTATGCTGTCCCCATAAATCCGATTAGTCAGCCCTATAAGTTAAAAGTTGTAGCTTAAATACCATATTCATTATTCATTATCACCTTGGCTAAAGGAGATCAGGTTATGAAAGAGTTGATTAAGTTTATCGCGCAGGCACTGGTTGATGACCCCGAACAAGTCGATGTACAGGAGATTAAAGCCCAGCAGACGCTTGTGCTGGAACTTCGCGTAGCCAAAGAGGATTTAGGAAAAGTAATTGGAAAAAAGGGCAGAACCGCCCAGGCCATGCGGACCATATTGTCATGCGCATCAGCCAAAGAGCAGAAAAGGGTTATTCTGGAGATTGTAGAATAACTTTTTCATATAAATGAAGTGGCTTAGTTTAACCCTTTATGATTATAAGGGTCATTAAAGCTTTGTATACCGCTCGAGACAAAGGCCGGTTTTTTACCGGCCTTTGTTATTTGTCCGGCCAGCATTAGAAACAAAGTTGATTTTATCTTTTTTAGATAATCTCTTGGTTTGATATTCCAATTGAAATGCCTCTTTTTTTGTTAAAAGAGGG
>JAKSAU010000404.1 GCA_022361535.1 Desulfobacterales bacterium | reverse complement strand
GGTCCCATCGCCAGCGGTGTTCTTGCCGGTGTCTTTTACGGTGTCGCGGCGATGCTCTCCCGCTTCGATCAGCCGGACGTGGTTTCGGGCGTTTTTCGATATCTGGGTTTTCTGAACGCCTTGCTTGCAGGCTTCAATCTCATCCCGGCATTTCCGTTGGACGGGGGGCGTGTGCTCAGAGCCTTCCTTTGGGCCCGGACAGGGGATCTGACCAAGGCCACACAGATCGCCGCGCGCTCGGGTTCGATCTTCGGATTGGTACTGATCGGCTATGGGATCATAACGGCCGTGAGCGGCGGTCTTACGGTCGGTATCTGGTATGTCTTGATCGGCCTCTTCCTGAGGGGCGTCGCGGATGCCTCCTATTATCGTGTGATCACCAACAAGACCCTGGCCGGCGAGCCCGTCAGCAAGTTCATGACAGCTGATCCTGTGACCGTGTCGCCCGACACCACATTGCGCCAGTTCGTCGATGACCGGGTCTATCGCTACTACCACGAAATGTTTCCGGTCGTGGAGAGCGACACGCTCCGCGGATGCATGACCGTGAATCGGCTCAAGGATATCGATCACGCACTCTGGGAACACAAGACGGTCGGCGATGCCATGCTCGGCTGTTCCGACGACACGGTAATCGAGGAGGATACAGATGCCATGACGGCGCTCTCGCGGATGCAACAGTCGGGGCGAAGCCGCATGATGGTCACGCGCAAGGGAAGTCTCGTCGGCGTGATCGCCATGAAGGACCTCATGCGCCTTGTGATGCTCCGCTTGGAGCTGGACTCCGGTTGAGCGCCAACTGCCGGGCAGCGAGCTCTTCGTTCGGACAGGCTTGAAACAAAAGCGCTGATAGCGGCGGCGATGCGCCTACGGCTCTTCTGCCTCATCCAGCGCCGTATCCGGACGCTCCAATATCTCCAACAGTTCCGCGACGCGCCCATGAGGGGCGCGGTGGCGGTCTCTTGCCATCGCATCGTCGGCGGAGAGCCAGGTAAAAGCTTCGAGCAGCTCTTCGCGATTGGCTTCGGTCTTGAGGATCTGAAGAATCCGCCCCTCGTCTAGGTTGCCCGCAATTTCAACGATGTCGTCTCTCGTCACTCGACCCATGGGAAACAGCCTCCGGGCTTTTCGGCGCTTGACCGGTGTGTACGGCACGGCGATCGTCGGGATGCCGATCTCGACTGTGGCGCTCGATTCTGTCGGATCAAGATCGTGGCCGACACCGATTGAGCGATAACATTCTCGAATAGGCGGCCTGCGTCGGTAGGAATCGTCTGCGCCACGCCGCCCGATGTGTCTGGTTTGGCAGCGATTCTCTCTCCTTTGCTGTGG
>JAKSAU010001108.1 GCA_022361535.1 Desulfobacterales bacterium | reverse complement strand
GCCTTGGGTGACACTGATAAAAAAATGGACCTTCTTTTCCTTCCAAATGTCGATATTGATAATTTCTCACATGTCATTTCACAAATCCAGGTTGAAACAACCCTTTGGATAATCATATCCAAGTCCTACACGACAACCGAAACCATGGCAAATTTAAACCAGGTTCGTACTCTTTTGTCTGAGCATAAAATCCCTCCCCAGGATCATATCGTGACTGTTACGGCAAAGGGCAGCCCTGGTGACGAACCTGAGAATCCGGGCCTTGCATCTTTTCACATGTATGATTTTATCGGAGGAAGATATTCCGTGTCTTCGGCTGTGGGCGGACTTCCTTTGAGCCTGGCTTTTGGATTTGATACATTTCAAAGGTTTCTTGATGGATGCCAGATCATGGATAATCACGCAGTAACAAGTGAACCTGAAAAAAACATTCCTTTGACAGCTGCTTTGATTTCTATTTGGAATACGTTGTATTTAGGCTACCAGACTCAGGCAATTATTCCTTACGCATCAAGGCTTTCGAAACTTGCTCCCCACGTTCAACAACTTTACATGGAAAGCATTGGCAAATCAGTTTCAAGTAAAGGATCTCCGCTAACACAAGCTGCAGGAGCAATTATATTCGGTGAACCCGGTACCAATGCCCAACATTCCTTTTTTCAACTTGCTCATCAAGGTCCTGCATTCCCCATTGATTTTATAGGAATAATTACCCCCGGTTATTCTGGAACCCAGGCACAATCAAAAGGAGTAACCAATCACCAAGAGCTTTGGGCAAATCTTTTGGCCCAGGCCAGGGCATTGGCTATGGGTCGTCAAAGTGATGATGCTGCCAAAAATTTTGATGGTAACCGGCCTTCTTCAATCATTGCGCTCAACAATTTAAAACCTGAAAGCGTTGGGATGCTCCTTGCTTTTTATGAAGCAAAAACCGTAATGGAAGGATTTATTCTTGGCGTTAATCCTTTTGATCAATTTGGTGTTGAGTTGGGTAAAATCATGGCCAATGATGTTAGAAAAGAAATGGCCGAAAAAAACCAAAATCCGGAGTATACTTTCACAAAACTTGAAACCGATGATCGGTATTATTTGAATCTTTTGTTCAATAAAGGTGAATAACTAAATAGCTGCAATAAAAAAACCGGCCCGCTAAAAAGCGGGCCGGAAATAAACGTATAAAAGCTTTAATATGTTAGACTTTAAGCGAATCTGTATATAGATGCACCCCAAGTAAGCCCTGCTCCCAAACCGACAAAAAGGATCACGTCTCCTGATTTACCAACCCGTCCGGTTTCAATAGCTTCATGTAGTGCCAAGGGGATACTTGCGGCTGTTGTGTTGCCGTAATTCTCAATATTATGAAAAATCTTGTCTTCTGGCAATTTAAGGAACTGTCCGTAAGCCTGGTTAATCCGCTTGTTGGCCTGATGGGGAACCACAAGATCAATATCTGTCAATTCAATACCAGCCTTTTCCAGCACTTCCATTGTTACCTTGGGAAGCATGCGTACGGCCTTCTTAAATATCGTAGGGCCGTCCATCACAGGGAAATACCTGGGATCATCAAGAGGAACATCATCTGGCATCCGCTTAAACAAATTTGATGCAGGCAGTTCTGTTTTCAATGAATCTGCATAATTACCGTCTGCATGCAACGCTGAAGCAACGAGGCCGACATTTTCCTGTGTGTCATCAGCCTCGATACATATGGCTGCAGCTCCGTCACCGAAAATTACGGTTACATCACGTCCTCTGGTGCTTTTATCAAGCCCTGAAGAATGGACTTCCGCACCGACAAGAAGAACTTTAGAGGCTAACCCGGCCTTAATATAGGCATCTGCAGTAGCAAAACCATACAAAAAACCGGTACACTGCTGACGAATGTCCAGTGCAGGGGTAGAATCAAGTCCAAGATTCCTGGCGACAAGGCAACCACCTCCAGGGAACATTATATCAGGGCTAAGTGTGGCAAAAATTATAAAATCAATATCTTCTGGGGTCCAACCTGCATTATCAAGGGCCATCTGGGCAGCTTTTGTACCCAGATCAGAGGAGCCGCAGGGATCTTCTTCTGTTATCCAGTGACGCTGACGAATACCTGTCCGCTGCCTGATCCACTCGTCCGATGTATCCATGATATCGGTCAAGTCCTGGTTGGTAACTATATGTGGCGGAACATATTTTCCAGTGCCTTTTATAATAGATTTTCTCATTTAAAATCCTCTGCTGTTATGGATTTAGGTCTTATCAAATAATCAATTGCCAAATAATAGATACTACTATATGATGCAAACCTTTGATTAAGGTAAAAAAGTCTTATAATACTAATTTAGCATTTAGGCAAGAAACTTAAGGTTTGGTAAGTCTGGTGGAATAGATAGATCGACAACCCAAGCATTTTCAACCCCTTAATTTTAAAAGAGAATCGTGCTAATAAACATATTAATTCTTGTAGCAGGCCTTGCCCTGCTATATTTTGGCTCTTCCTTGCTTGTAGAAGGATCGGCTTCTACAGCTATTATGTTTGCCGTCCGGCCTGTTATCGTTGGTTTGACTATTGTTTCTTTGGCCACGTCAGCACCGGAGCTTTTGGTCAGCCTGGTTGCAGCAGTTAAAGGATCGGAAGGTATCTCCATAGGTAATATTTTAGGCTCCAATGTTATTAATATTGCACTGGTGCTTGGTGCATCCGCTATCATACAACCTGTGATCATAAAAAAGCAGGTTGTCCGCATTGAAATTCCATACATGATATTGATTTCTTTTATCTTCTGGGGAATTTGTCTGGACGGTACCATAAACCGAGTTGACGGAATTATCCTGTTCGTGCTTTTGACAATCTTTTTAGGATATGGATTGTATACGGCAAAAGATAAATCAAACGGAAACAGCAGTAAACCATCGAGAAACCCTTCGCTTCTTTTGAAAAATATCGCATATATCCTGGCTGGTATCGTCATGCTGGCTTACGGAGCCAATTTAGTCGTAAAAGAAGCAATTGAAATGGCACAAGTAATAGGACTCTCTCAAACTTTTATCGGGATTTCCGTTGTTGCATTAGGCACGTCTCTGCCTGAGCTAGCCACATCTGTCGTCGCTGCTGCAAGAGGAGAAAGTGATATTTCCGTAGGTAATGTTGTCGGCTCAAACTTATTTAATATTTGTCTTGTAATGGGAACTGTCGGGCTGTTCAACCCGATGTCCGTTGATTCATCTCTTCATTGGTTTGAATTTCCCTTTATGATTTTTATCGGTATTGTGCTAGGCGTAATTGCATATATTTCCAAAGGTGTTGGAAAAAAAGGCGGAGTTTTATTTATCGCCTTGTTTATTGCATATCTCGGCGTTTCATATATGAAATAGGTTATATTTTCGCAAAAATTAATTTTTTCCTTGCAAGTATCGGCGAAATTGATATATGGACAGTTAGGTAATTTTTTTCACATCATTGTTAAGAGGCTGATATGGCAGATCCGAAACGAATTTTGATCGTAGATGATAACGAAGATATACTGTCTACATTCTATGAATTTTTCAATTCATTAGGATATGAGGTCAAAACTGCTGTTGACGGATTCGCCGCCTTAAAAATATTGAGGGATAAACCCAATTTTTTCAACTGTTTGATCACTGACCTCGTCATGCCAAACATCAGCGGGGTTGGTTTAATTTCAATCGTCAAAAAAGAATTTCCCGGACTTAAAATAATCGCCATGACCGGATATGGTGACCAGCCCGGAGCTCTGGCTTCTGAGGCTGAAGCGGATATTGTACTTTTCAAGCCCATTGATTTGTTTAAAATTGAAGAAAAAGTCTCTGGACTCCTTGGGCGGGACAACGACTAACCAAAGAGAGTAAAGCAAGCTTATGAGTACACCCCTGATCGGCGTCAGCAAATCCATGTTAAAGATCAAGGAATTGATCAACCATGTTGCCAACACCTGTCTTAATGTTCTGATCACAGGAGAAACCGGTGTGGGAAAAGAGGTGGTCGCACAGAGCCTCTACGCGGAATCTCCCAGGGCAAAAAAGAATTTTGTTAAACTAAATTGTGCCGCTTTGCCTGAAACACTATTAGAATCAGAACTATACGGTTACGAAAAAGGTGCGTTTACCGGCGCACATAAAAAGCGGTCCGGAAAATTTCTCACGGCAGACAAAGGTGTTCTATTTCTTGATGAAATTGGAGATATGCCGCTATCTCTTCAGTCTAAAATGCTTCATGTCCTTCAAAGCGGAGAATTTTCACCGCTTGGATCTGATCAGGATTTCAAAACCGATGTCTGGGTTATTGCTGCCACAAATCACAATCTGGAAGAAAGTATTAAAAATAAATCATTTAGAGAAGATCTTTTCTATAGATTAAACATAATCAAGATAGACATTCCCCCACTTCGCGAACGCCAGGAGGATATTCCGGCGTTGATTGAGTACTATTTTAGAATGTACCGTGCAGAATACCCAAACAGCCAAGGGACTAAACCTGACGATCAAACCATGGCCCGTCTTTGCGCCTATCCCTGGCCGGGAAACGTACGACAACTGCAGAATTGTATCAAAAAGCAGATGGTTCTCAATTCATGGGAAAAAATTTTTGAAGAATTACCCTGGGAAGGATCAACTTCTGTTGAACCAGAAATTCAACCTTCCGGCCTGCAGAACTCAAATCTGCCCTTCCCTAATGATGTAAACAATGAGCGGATGAAGATTATTTCTGAGTTCGTAGATTTGTCTACCAGCTCTGAAAAACTATTTGAGGATATCTCCCTTAAAAAAATTAAGAAACTGGCCTCAGACAAAGTTGAAAAAGAAGTGATCACCTTTGTCCTTGAAAAAGTCGGGTGGAATCGTTCACGCGCAGCCAAGATTCTTAAGGTGTCTTATAAGACCCTCTTGTACAAGATGAGCGAGTTCAACGTCAGTCCCCCTGTAAAGTAAAGACCCGTTAAATAAAGACTGGCTGAATAACGACCGTTAGAAATTAACAATAGTTAGGCCGGAATTGCCAAATTCCGGCTTTTCTTTTTTCTCCCTAAATATCTCAACTCTATTTTTCGCGTTTGTTCTTATATTATAAGTTGTTAGCTAACAATCTTCCATTAACGTACAAAAAAAATGTAATATTGTATTTACTTCCCTCAGGTTTTTACATATAGATTTAACTTATGAAAAACGCAGTATAGTACCTTCTGAAACCAGTACCTTTAGATAAAATGAAATGATATTTTTATTATATCTAAAAACAAAACTTGTTATATTTGATTTTCCTCATTTTGCCTCACTCAAATCGCGGAAAGTCAAAATCAGTATTTTTACATTTTTCAAAGGAGGAGATATGCGGAAGATTGCCCTATTGACTGTTGCAGCGATGACACTGGCTCTTGTAATTGCACCTACAGCCTTCAGTGCCAGGAAAACAATTATTAAAATCGGTATCAACGCTCCACTCACCGGTGATATCCCCAAAGTTGGGGAAGGATCCAAATACGCAGCAATGCTGTGGCTTGAGGACATCGAAAAAGCAGGAGGACTTGAAGTAGGTGGAAAAAAGTATGAAGTTGAACTAGTTATCGAGGACAACGAATCTAAAGCAGAGTCTGCTGTAAAGGCCAATACCAAAATGATCACCCAGGACGATGTGTTAGCCATCATCGGTCCCCAGTCTTCAAAACAGGCTGTACCTGCAGGTGAAGTGGCCAACAAGTATAAAACCGTTATGATTTCACCTTGGTCAACCAACCCCAATACCACCATGGACAGACCTTTTGTTTTCAGGGGATGTTTCCTTGATCCTTTCCAGGGGCCAGTTGTGGCCAATTTTATCACAGAGGAATTCGGGTTCACAAAAGCAGCTGTTCTTTATGACGTAGCCTCTGATTATCCCAAGGGCCTTGCGGAAGTATTTAAAGATGCATGGGAGAAAAAACATGGTGCAGGTTCTGTGGTTGCTTATGAGAGTTTTACCACAAAAGATACTGACTTTTCTTCCCAGTTGACCAAAATAGTTAAATCCGGAGCCGAGGTTCTATTTACCCCACAGTATTACAATGAGGTCCCCCTGATTGTAAGCCAGGCAAAAGATCTTGGCTGGAAAGGTCCGATTGTCGGTTCAGATTCCTGGGGGTCTGCAGAAACAGTCGAACTCTGTGGTGAAGCATGTTACGGGTTGTTTTTCTCTTCTCACTATGCTGCTGCCGGAGCCAAAGGTGCAACCAAAGCTTTTATTGACCGGTACGAAACAAGCTATGGCTACATTCCGGATGACGTAGCAGCCCTGACTTGGGATGCACTTCAATTGGTTCAGCAGGCCATCCAGAATACTGGTAAAATCACCGGACGTGTTAATAAAGACCGTCCTGCAGTTAAAGATGCCCTTGCTCAGATTAAAAACTTTGCCGGTATTACAGGGAATATGACCTTTACAGAAGAAGGTGATCCAATCAAATGCGCGGTTATTGTAAAGATCAATGACAAAGGCGAATATGAATTCTACAAATCCTCCTGTCCTTAAGCAGACCCGAGGGTAATATACCAGCCTGAAATGACTGCTGTGTCCGTTTACGGGCACAGCAGTCATTATCATATGCATCCAAGAGACCAAATAAAGGTGGAGAATATTAGTATTGCCCTTTTAACCGGGCAATATATTTCCTGCTTTTTTGTAACAGGAGTCGGTGAATGGAATCGATAGTCGAATTTGTCCAGTATATTGTGCAAAACCTGATAAACGCGGCCCAACGCGGTAGTTTCTATGCAGTTATTTCTATCGGGTATTCCATGGTATACGGTGTTCTAATGCTTTTTAACTTTGCCCACGGAGATATTTTTATGGTGGGCACCTATATCGGATTCGGTATTGCTACGCTTTTCTTAGCCATATTTGCCGGATTAGTACCCGGACCTTTAATTTTTCTGTCAACGGTTGTGGTCACAATGTTCCTTGCATCCTGGATAGGCGTTTTCGTAGAAGTAGCCGGTTACAGGCCATTGCGCCAGGCGCCTAGAGCATCTGCAGCAATTACAGGATTGATGATCGGTATTATTTTTGAAACCGGCATCCTTATCATGCTGGGAGCCAAACGGTTAAGTTTCCCGCCATTGATGGAATCTGTCACCTACAACGTTGGCGGCATTTACTTTACCAATGTTAAGGTAATGATCATTATCATTTCCCTGCTGCTGATGCTGGCTCTGCACGGATTCATTCAAAAAACCAAATGGGGAATGGCCATGCGAGCCATGTCCTATGATTTTCTTGCTGTCCCCCTCATGGGGGTTTCCATAAACATTATTGCTCCTCTAACCTTCGCTGTTGGCGCCGGTCTGGCATCGGTTGCCGGTATCCTTTACGGTCAGGCATATCCAATACTTGATCCTTACATGGGGGTAATAATCGGGTGGAAGGCATTTGTGGCTGCCATATTAGGTGGGCGCGGCTCAATAAAAGGAGCAGCACTTGCCGGTTATCTTTTAGGGTTTATCGAAATATTCGTTGCCACCATTTTCCCGTCAACGTTAAGGGACTTAATTGCTTATTCCATCATCCTAATCATCTTGACCTTCAGGCCCAGGGGATTTTTCGGTATGGAACACAGCACAAAACTGCGGCTATAACATAAGCTTAGGAAGATCAAATGGAACTTGCAAGAAAATTCAAATTGATGTTTTCAACCGTACCTATGCTGGGCTGGATGCTGGGCATTCTTGTGGCGGTTCTTTTAGAATACTACTGGGGATATGACTATATTTCATATTATCTTGGTTTGCCTAAAATACCGGTTCTTTTTGGCGCTTTAATCATGCTCAAGGAACCATTAATGATTCCCGGTGCCATTGGCTATGATTTAATCGTTTATGTTATACCGGTTCTTCTTGTGGCTAAGCTGACCAACCGGATAACCAACCCGCTGG
Source organism: Desulfobacterales bacterium (assembly GCA_022361535.1). Next base: position 28,339 of record JAKSAU010001108.1, on the reverse strand, counting down.
CTGCTCTTTTAGAGAAGCTGCCTTTGGCCCTTTCAGTCATAATTCACCTCGCTCTGTTTTACGGAATACTTCATCTTTGGGCAGGGATCAACGATTACCGTGTCCTTATTATTAAACTGACAATGATATCCATCATTCTTACTGTCAGCATCAACGTTATAAACGGATACCAAGGAGAGTTTTCATGTTCCCACCCTGGTTTTATGGCCCTGGGTGCGTATGTATCCTCCATCATTACATTGCTCCTTTTTACCAATGATAAAATTTTCGGTGCGCCTTTGCTGCCTCCGGAATACGGCCCCTGGCTTTTTCCGTTAGCTCTGGTGGCAGGCGGTGCTGCTGCTGCCATTGGCTCCCTTGCCGTGGCCATTCCCTCTTTTAGAACAAGGGGAGACTATCTTGCGATTATTTCTCTGGCCTTTATGTTTATTGTAAAATCGGCTGTTGAGAATCTTCATATCATTGGCGGTGCAAGGGGGATGGGCGGACAGCCTGATTTTGCCCCCCTTCATGTTATATTTATCTGGACCATGCTCTGTATCTGGATTATCCATAATTTTGTAACCTCCATTATGGGTAAAGCCCTGAACACGGTTAGAGATGACGAGGCTGCTTCTGAATCCATGACCATCAAAACCCGGAAAACGAAAATGACCGCCTTTATGTTCGGTGCCTTTTGGGCCGGTATTGCAGGTGGGTTGTTTGCGCATGTTCTGGCCTATATCAATCCGGGCATGTTTAGTATAAACAGACTGGCTGAGATTCTGGCCATGGTTTATTTCGGCGGGCTTAATTCTATTGTAGGCTCCATTGTAGGTGCGGTTTCCATTAATGTCCTGGGTGAGGCATTGCGGCCTTTGGAATTATTTAAATGGATCATCATCCCGCTGATTCTAATCTTTGTTATGATTTTCAGACCTTACGGACTTATTTCCTTTAAGGAGATCAATGCAGAAAAACTGCTTCGGGCGAAATATAAAAAAGGAGCGTAATTATGTCATCATTGCTCAGTGTAAAAAACATGACCCATTATTTCGGCGGTCTGCGGGCGGTTCATAATTACAACCTTGAAATAATCCCGCAACAGATAACAGGCCTGATCGGACCGAACGGTGCTGGTAAAACAACCATATTTAATCTTATTACCGGTGTTTATACCCCTACCGAAGGTCAGATTACATTGGAAAACCAAAGCATTATCGGTCTTGAAACCAATGAAATAGCCGCCAAAGGCTTAGGAAGGACATTTCAGAACCTGGCCCTATGGCGGCACATGAATGTGTTGGATCACATAAAAATGGCCCACTATTCCCAACTCTCCTATGGGTTGTTCGGATCATTTTTCAACACCCCTGCCTGCAGGCGCCAGGAAAAAGAAGTTGAGGAAAACGCTTACCGGCTGTTGGAACTATTTGATATTAAACAGCATGCCGACCAATTGGTAACCAACCTGCCCTATGGTGCACAGCGCAGGGTAGAAATGGCCCGCGCCATGGCCACCAATCCAAAAGTTCTTTTTCTTGACGAGCCAACTGCCGGCATGACCCCGGATGAACTGGTCCAAATGATAAAAATCATCAGGCAGGTTCACCAGGATTTTAAAGTGGCTATATTCTTGATCGAACACCGGATGAAATTTGTCATGGAACTTTGCCAATACATACAGACCTTGGTTTTTGGCGAAGTCATTGCCGAAGGACCACCTGAAGACATCCAGAACAATCCTGAAGTTATTGAAGCATATCTGGGTAAGGAGGATCTGACCTGATGCAGCTTAAAATTGAAAATCTAAAAGTATCCTATGGCAATATCAAGGCCCTCCACGGTATTAATTTCTCTGTTGAATCCGGTGAAATTCTAACCATTATCGGTGCCAACGGGGCCGGTAAAAGCACGACCTTGCGGGCCATATCACGCATGGTGCCAGCTGAGCCAGGATCTGTCCTTGAATTTGAAGGTGAAAACATTCTTAAATACAGCACTGATAAAGTGGTTTCAAAATTAGGAATATCACATGTGCCTGAAGGCCGTAGAATATTCGGCAACCTTACAGTCACAGAGAACCTGACCCTTGCCTGCTTTGCAAGAAAGGACAGTGACCAGATCTCCAAAGACCTCAAATGGGTTTTTGATCTTTTTCCAAGGCTTGAAGAACGCCGGGACCAGCTGGCAGGCACCCTTTCAGGCGGTGAACAGCAAATGCTTGCCGTAGGCCGTGCCTATATGTCGGGACGAAAGATCATGCTTCTCGATGAGCCTTCCATGGGACTTGCTCCTTTGCTTATGTTGGATATGTTTGATGCCTTAAAGGAAATCAACCGCCTTGGCACCACCATCCTTTTGGTGGAACAAAATGCAAGATTGGCCTTAAAATTTGCCCAGAGAGGATATGTTATTGAAAACGGTTCCTTAGTGCTTGAAGGCCCTGCTGATGAACTGCTCAATAACCCTGAAGTTAAAAAAGCATATCTTGGTGCTTAAAAAACTGACAAGACCCGCCCATAATTCTCCAAACAGATCAAGGGCGGGTCTTAAATTTTAGTATGAAATGTTTTTTACTATGTAAAATCGATCTTCCAGATACAGGGATTAACAATATGGCTTAAACGCCTTAATCAATAAAGATACTGCTTTTTCTAAAAGTTTTCTTGGACAGGCAATATTGATCCTTTCGAATCCTGCTCCATTGTCACCGAACCAGTCACCATGATCAAGAGCTACGCCTGCTGTTTCTTCCACAATCTTAATAATTTCTTCAGGTAAAAGTCCCAAATGCCTAAAATCAATCCAGGGCAGATAAGTTGCTTCCATATCATAGACATGAACACCAGGCAACTCAGATTCAATTCTCTTTTTCAGATAAATATAGTTGCCATACAAATAGGCGATCAAATCATCCAGCCAAGGTTCTGCCCCTTCATAAGCAGCCCTTGATGCGACAGCACCAAAAAGATTGGAACTGCCTCTTGGATTCAAGCCAAGAGTTTCAAAATAAATGCCTATTTCATCTCTGAGTTTGCCATTGGGAACTATCAGGCTTGAATGAGACAACCCTGCCAGGTTAAACGTTTTTGATGCTGCGTTTCCTGCTATTGATCCAAGGGCTAACTCTTCAGACAGTGTTTGATAACTGGTATGAGTAAACCCTGGCATGACAAGGTCACAATGGATTTCATCTGCAAAAACAAGGACATTGTTATCCAAGCAGGTCTTGCCAAAGGTTGTTAATTCCTCTTTAGTCCAGACCCTGCCAACAGGATTATGCGGAGAACAGAGAATGGCTAACTTTACCCTTGGATCAGTAACTTTTTCGGATAAATCATCGAAATCCATCTCATATAGAGTTCCATTTAGTTTCAATGGATTTTCCAACACCTGCCTGCCGTTATTTTTAATGGCAGAGGCGAACGGATAGTATACGGGTGTTTGGATTATGACTTTATCACCCGGTTTAGTAAAGCATTGGATAAGATAGTTAACCCCGGGAACAATCCCCGGAGTATTGACAATCCATTTTTCCTTTATTTCCCAGTTATGCCGGCGGTTGAACCAATCAATTAATGCTGTGTTTTGCCCTTTATCATGAATGGTGTACCCAAAAACCTTGTGGTTCAGACGATCTTCCATCGCTTTATAGATCACATCCGGGCATTGAAAATCCATATCCGCCACCCAGAAAGGCAAAAGGTTTTGTCTGTTTTTTCCAAATTTAGCTTTTAAAACGTCAGGTTCCCATTTCATGGAGCTGGTATTGCTTCTGTCTATAATTTCGTCAAATGTCCAAGGTGCTTTCATTTTATTTCCTGATTCCAGATATCAAGTTGGTAAAACTGAACCATACACTTTTTTATGTGTGAAAACCATGATTTGAAAATTTTTAAAACATAATCCGGTTCACAATCACTATTTATTATGTAAAAGGAATTGATATATCAAATTAAAGATTGAAACAAATTGTCTTATATGGTGATATACTAATAGAATTTCTTTTTATGTTCCGGTATTTGTCCAATAATGGAGAGAATTAAATGGCATCCACCAAAACCGACGCAGTCAAGCTTAGAATTTACAGAAAAATAAAAACTGAAATCATCTCAGGCCGAAAAAAACCAGGCGAGAGACTCTCCATAGATGATCTAAAAAAAGAATTTGGGACAAGCGTATCCCCAGTCAGAGACGCGTTCCAAATGCTCAGCCAAGAGGATCTGGTAACCATCAAACCCCGTTCCGGATATTATGTAACAAAGGTCACACTAAAAGAACTTCGGGACATGCTAGATATGCGTGAAATTCTTGAACTTGCTGCAGTAGTCAGGGCAGCAGAACGTATTACCCCGGAACAGATCAAAGAACTTGAAAGCGTTCACGCCGGATATACGGATGATGAGGACGAGACTTACTCCCGCTATACCCTCGAAAACCAGAACTTTCACACACTCATGGCCAAAGCCTCAGGGAATGAGGAGCTTGCCCGCCAGGTCAGCCGCGTCCATGACAGAATGGCCAGATTTATGATCATCGTACGATCCGGACACTACATGATCGACATCCACCAGAAACTGATTGACCGTCTTGCTGCCCATGATGCTTCAGGGGCTCGAAAAACATTGAAAAAAGAGCTGGACCAGGCAAAAACAGCCATTATGGAAAGGATTATGGAAGAAGAGGCCGGTTCATGGCATTTGGGTACCGTACGCGAATAAATGTGCAATCCTTCTTGTTTAATTGACCTCAAGAACCTGTCTAATTAATCTATCTAATTTTTTTAATGGGACGGGTTTTTCCGTAAACGCTGCAATACCAATATCTTTAGCCTTTTGCCCATTGATCATTGAATAGTGCCCTGTGCACATAATAATCGGTATATTAGAATTTATTTTCAACATTTCTTTAGACAAGGTTTCTCCTGACATCTTGGGCATGGCCATATCTGTGATTACCAAATCAAATTTTTCAGGATATGCTTTAAAACTTTGCAGCGCCATAATTGGATCAACATGTTTTTCAACTGTATATCCCAGACGAGTTAAAATACCATATTCCATATCTAAAACCTCTTTTTCATCGTCAATGATCATAACTTTTTCATTTCCACCTATAATTTCTTCGGTTGAACTTGGTAGTGATGTTGACCTTTCAATTGTTTGAGGTAAAAGTATGGTAAATTTTGTACCTGCCCCTAAGACACTATCTACAGTAATGCTTCCTTTATGATTTTTTATGATACCATGAACAACTGCTAACCCCATACCGGAACCTTTACCAATTTCTTTGGTGGTAAAATACGGGTCAAAAATATTTTTAATAATGGCCTGGTCTATACCCGGCCCGTTATCTGCAATATCAATCTTATAATACGGCCCTTCTTGCAAGTCGGGATGAAACTGGACATGCTTTGCTTCCAAGGCTATTGGATTCGATTTAATTATTATCCTACCGATATCATTTTCTATTGCCTGTGTCGCATTACCAATAATGTTCATTATAATCTGCTGAAATTGAACAGGATCAGCGTTTATATTTATATTCTCTCCGCGTAAATCAGTCATGATTTCAATGGTCGCAGGTATTGTTGGACGTATGAAATCTATTGTGTCATTAAGTGTTCCGATCGCATTGACAGGCTTTATTTCGGGGACAGCCTTGCGGCTAAAATTGAGTAATTGCTTTACAATTGCAGCACCCCTTAATCCCGCAGATTTAATTACATCAAAATTTTCGTAGGCTGAATGATTTTCCGGTAAATCAAGGAGCCCTAATTCGGCACTGCCAATAATCATGGACAGTATATTGTTAAAATCATGTGCAATACCTCCAGCGAGCCGTCCGATGGATTCCATTTTTTGAGATTGATGAAGTCGGTCTTCCAACTCTCTTCGCTGGATTAACAGATTATCCAGTTCTTCTTTAATTAAGCTTATTGACTGGCTGATGTAATAAAACGGATGGTCTTGTGCAAAATCGTAATCGGGTACTTGAAACTCATTAAACTCCCAGTTTAAATCTCCTATGAGTGCTAATAACTTCTCAACGTCACTATTGGTTATAGTATAATTTTTTTTCTCTTGAATTGTTTTTTTTGATTTCTTGGATTTTCCCTTATTTTCTTTTATGAGTTGAAGCGCTTCTTTGAAATCATTTGTTAGTTTTATTTGGAAAGGGAAAAGAGGTTTTGCTAAATTCAATGCTGTTCCTAAGAACGTATTGGTATTGTACATAATGTACATTTCAATTGGGTGCTTTTCAGCCCACTTCTTTAATGACTTCATGAAAGCAAGCCGGCTTCTCCGGCTGGCAGATTTGATTTTCTTTGTGTCAACAACAATATATTTTATTGAAGAAGAATGGGCTTCAATCAACTCGGACTGACATTTTTCTCTCATTTGGTCAATCAATGAAATATGCGATTCTCTCAGGTCTCCAAAAGACCGGGAATGCAATATATCTTTGTTGATCACTAAGCAATTGTTTGAATATCCTTCGGTTTTAATCTGCCAGTTTTGATTGTATAGTATTTCAACAGGCTCAAATGTCTGTTGAACGGTATCTAAGGATTTAAGAATGTTTACAACTTCCGGCTCAGCTTTATTTATTTCGCTGTAGCTTAGCTCTTTAACTTTAGAGACTGCCTCTGAATAGCTATTTGAAATAAAAATCTCTCTGTCTGTAATATTAAATTGATTACCGATTTTAATTGCAACTTTTATCGGAAGATTCGCATTACAGAAAATAATTGTTCTTCTAAGCTTGTTACTATTCATATTGTCGATGAATAGTTTGCGTGATTTAAGCGTAGAACCTTTTAGATATGAATAATCTTCAATTTGGATAAAAGGCTTTGTGCCCGAGGAAATAAACGCCGCTATTTCGTCATTTAATTTTAGAGAATTTTGAACGCCTTCAGCATCGCAAAACCCTTTTGGCCGACTATATATTATGTCATCGCCAATTATCCAAAAATTGGCCTCAAAAGTCTCACTTGCTTTGTTCTTGATCCAGTTGTCTTTACAATAAACTTCGCATCCCAAAACCGGGCAGTATTTCGTCAATATGCAACTCCAATTTTCGTAATTTTAAAAATTGAATATCACAATATGATTGTACATTACAAGTTCTCACGTTTCTGTCCTATTGGCGCACAGTCTAACCACATGTTTTTGCATCTCGCTTTAATTATTCGTTTTTGTATATTGCCTGCAAACTTGGTTAGAAAAATAAAACCAGCTTGGAATAACTATTGACTTAGACGGTCACTTGCTCCTGAAGTTATTTCTGTTATTATAAATGTCATGGGAAATCGTTATCAGGACATTTATCCTTCATCTCCAATATTGGACAGTGGCGCACTGTTGAGACCATCGGCCGCAGAGCTGTTGACGCTTGAATATTTTGAAGCACCACCCGGTCAAATGCCAGAAAGAATATTTAATCAGCACCACGTGTTGATTAATCTGAGGGAAGAACCCACACGGGTTGAAAACTTCAGGGAAAAAAAACATATTGATTTTATCTTTAAAAAGGATGACATCGTTGTCACACCGGCCGGGTTACGCTCTGGATGGAAATGGCATGAAAAATCAAAAGTAATCGTAGTTACATTGGAACCTGAGAAGCTGGAACGATTTGCCCACCATGAAGTCGGCGTTTTGCTCACCAGCACCCAGCTAAAAAGCATTCAATTGTTTAATGACCCTGATATCTGCCAGGCCGGTATCATGCTAAAAGATGCCCTCACTTCCAAAGAGATTGGATCCGACATCTTGTTCGAATCCCTTGCACGGGTGTTTTTAGTAAAATTAATACAAAAATATGGCGACTACCCTGAAGAAGAACTTAAATTTGCCAAAGGGTTTACTACACGGCATTACAAATGCGTTCTGGATTATGTCCAGACACATTTTAGTGAAGCCATTTGTGTAGAAGATCTCGCAAAACAGGCCGCTTTAAGTCCCTCCCATTTTTCCCGCCTGTTTAAGCAGACCATCGGTAAAAGCCCGATGCAATTTGTCATGTCCTACCGGATCGAGCAGGCAAAAAAACAACTCACTGATAAAGACCTTCCACTCATTGATATTGCACTTTCATGCGGGTTTTCAGATCAGGCCCATTTCAGCAGAGTCTTCAAGCAGTCCCTGGGAACAACACCCAACGCCTATAGAAATTCCCTTTCCTGATTATCCTCAATAAAAGAGGAAAGCATAAATATTCAAAAAATGTGCAGAATCATTCAATCCTTTAAGTGCGTTTTCATGGATAATTGTTTCAAATCAAAACAAGAGGATAGGTATGAAAACAAAATCTCTGAAATCAAAGACTGCAATTGTGACTGGTGCCAACAGGGGAATTGGCTTTGCAATTGCTAAAGGTTTGGCACACGACCCAACCATTCAAGTTTTGTTGGCGGCACGTAAGATAGAAGATGCTGAAAAAGCTGCCAATAAAATCGGAAAAGGAGTCATTCCAGTCCGCCTTGATCTTACGGTTGCCAAAGCAATAGAGTCACAGTTGGATAACATTGAGTCAGAGCATGGCGCCACAGATATTCTGGTCAACAACGCCGGTATCCTTATTCCTGGATCAGGGCTGGAAATATCATATCCTGATCTTATTGACAGCTTATCCATCAACACAGTGGCGCCGTTCATTCTAATCAGCAAAATAGGTAAAGAGATGAAAAACCGGGGATGGGGAAGGATTGTAAATGTATCTTCAAGCTTGGCAGCTTTTGCCCAAGGCCTTAACGGTCCCTGTGCCTATTCGGTCAGCAAGGCTGCACTGAATGCTGTGACCCTTTCATTTGTTCCTGTTTTGGGGAGAAAGGTCAAAATAAACGCGGCCTGTCCAGGATGGGTCCGAACCCGAATGGGGGGCAAAATGGCACCACTATCAATTGAAAAAGGAGCAGATACTCCTATATGGCTGGCGACCCTACCTGATGATGGCCCTACTGGCGGGTTCTACCAGGACCGGCATCTGATTGACTGGTAGCAGTTAATATCAATGTGTCCAAATATATAATTTCAATCATAAGGAGAACTGATAATGATTAGTAAGGTAAAGTTAAAAAATGAAAAAACAATTATCGGCAAACGTGTAAAAAGTAACATGGTTTCTGGGGGCATGATTGTTATTGGGTTGATACTTACCTTGACTCAATCAGTATTTGGCATGGGGCCTTCACAAAATATAGAAAAAGTTGAGTTCACAAGCCAGGGCACTGCAATTAAAGGACATTTGTATCTACCGCCTATAGACACAAAAAATAAAAAACTCCCGGCTGTTGTTGTCACCGGTGCCTGGACCACAGTCAAAGAGCAAATGCCGACCAACTATGCAAAGGCTCTGTCGCAAAAGGGATATGCAGCTTTGATTTTTGATTTCAGGGGATGGGGAGAATCGGTTGATGACATCAAATACCTGGAAAATCCTAAAAGAAAAATCGAAGATATACTTGCCGCTGTGGAATATTTGGCAGAACGATCAGACATTGATACCACGCGCATTGCCGGATTAGGCATATGCGCGTCATCGGGTTACATGGCCCATGCAACTGTTATTTCTCCTAAAATTAGTGCACTTGCCATGGTTGCCCCTTGGCTCCATGATGCAGATATTGTCAGGCAGGTTTATGTTGGCAATGAAGGGGTAAGCAACCTGATTGGTCTGAGTAAAAAGGCCCAAGCATCAAGCCGCCCTACTCTGATAGAAGCAGCCAGTCAAACCAATGAAAAATCTCTCATGTACAAAGCGCCCTATTACACTGAAAAGGATCGCGGCCTGATTCCCGAATACGACAACCAGTTCAACATTGCTTCCTGGGAAGGATGGCTTAACTTTGATGCGCAAAAGGCTGCTGATAATATCCGCGTACCAACACTGCTTGTCCATTCAAAAGCTGCTGCCATTCCCCAGGGAGTCTCGGCTTTTGAAAAGCGCTTAGGAAATACTGCCAAAGTAGTTTGGCTGGACAAGGTCACTCAGTTTGATTTTTATGATCGCGCGAATGTGGTGACCCAGTCTGTCGATTTGGTCAATGATCATTTCAAGGCGGCATTTGATTCCGGAAATCAACCTTCTGACATTGCAAAGATCAAAACAACCATTGAAGCCATGGCTGTCCTGGCAGACCAAAACAGATATCATGCACTTGAAGAACTTTTTGCCGATCATGTAACCGTGGACTACACGTCGTTGTTCGAAGGTACACCAGCTCAGATCTCAGTAAAAGACCTGATGACCCAGTGGGCATCTTTTCTACCCGGGTTTGAAGTTACCCGGCATAACCTGTCCAATATCCAGGTAACCGCTGGAAAAACATTTGCCGCTGCTTCTGCAGATATCAGGGCTGAGCATTATGTGGAGGGCCTTTTTTGGGAAATTACAGGAACGTATGATTATGAGTTAATCAAGGAAAAAGGGGCATGGAAACTTTCCAACCTGACCTTAAATTTTGAAAATGAAAACGGCACAAGGAATGTAATGGATCTGGCAGCAAAAAGAGCATCAGAGCATCCTGTTGATTACATCATGAATAAATCTGAAACAGAGGAGGCTGTGAGCAACGAAAACTGATAAATTTTTTTTCACTGGAAACTCTTTGCTACCAGTAAAGAGTTTCCTTTATTCACAGCAATTGGATACGAAACAGTTTCACTCTTGTGGGATCTGTCTTTTTTTGTGCTCATCATCAATGGCCACATAAACAAACCTTCCCTCTGTGACTTTATATCGGTCGACACCTTTTTTCCGCAAAATGGGCTTAATCCATACCTCGAGTTTTAACGTGATGGATGTAATGCCGATTTTCTCTATCCGGCCATAACAACAAAACACATCACCCACTTGGATAGGTTTAATAAATTTCATACCTTCCACGGCGATGGTAACGGTACGTCCACCCGTTGCTTCCTTGGCCATTATACCCCCGGCAATATCCATCTGGGACATTACCCACCCCCCGAAGATATCACCGTTTGGGTTGGTGTCCGCAGGCATTGCCAGGGTTCGAAGAATTAGGTCCCCTTGGGGCTTTTCTATTTGATCCATTGGTGTATTTCCTTAACTTCAAATAATGTCACAATAAAAATGCTCGGTATAGTTTAAACGATTCGCTGCAGTCTTTCTATCAAGAAAACACTTCTCGTATCTTTCAGGACGATGCGGTTCAAATTCCTGTACCGGATTACCGGATTAATTGATCCTTACTGGCTTTCCTTGATATATCATGTCACTTTCCCGCAAGTGTCCATTTCAAAGATTTTATTGGGTGTGATTTAATGATTAGTGCAAATCCACCAATTGCGATCAATCCGAACAAAGACGTAATGATGTACATGTCCCTTAAACTTGTAATATCTGCTAATATTCCTAGAACGGCACCTCCCAAAAGCATTCCAGCATCATAGCCACCGTAAAATATACTAAAGGCAATGCCTCGAAAGTGAGCTTTAGTTTTATCCACCACATGAGCGGTCAATGCGGGTAAACAACCTCCAACGCCAATTCCGTTTAAAATTCCTGCACTGATCAAGCCCCATGTAGTTTGAGAACGCCCGATAAGATAATATGACAGACATAGAATCAAAAATGAATAAAAGGCACACGGTCCCCGACCATAGCGGTCAGATAAATGGGATGTAAACAACCGGGAAACAATTAATGATAAAGAGATGACCATGAATATAACGCCCACATTGGCTTTGAGTTCATTTTTTACCAGTATGGGAAGAAATGAAAAAATTCCTCCATTCATTAAAGCCAAAACCAGAACCAAACCTGTGGCTGCCAGCACACCACGATTACTCAAAACCTTAAAATAGTCTTTTGTCTCAACTTTCTTTTCATGGGACTGTTTCATTTCCGTTATAAAAATCGTCAGAATAAAACCAACCAACCCAAGAACAATACACCCCCATAATACTTTATTGAGTCCACCTGCATTATATATAAAGACCCCAAGCAGAGGCCCAAAAACCGACGAAAGGCTTGATGCGATCCCCATATGTCCCAAAATTTCTCCACGGTGACTCTCTGGTGCTAAATCAGAAATCAAAGCAGGGCTGGCTGTTGTAAAAAAGGATATGCCCAATCCATGAAAAAAACGCACACATATGAGAAATTTGAAATCCATTGAAATAAAGTACAAAAAAGGGGCAATTAAAAAAATAAATGTACCGATAAGCAAAGATATTTTCCGGCTTTTATTGTCTGTTATATATGCGGTCATGGGTCTGAAAACCAGTACCCCTAAAGCAAAAGCACCAAGCGTCATTCCAATTTGAGTGTTGCTATACCCTAATTGAGATAAAGCCAGGGGTAAAACAGGCAATAAGATGGTTTCATTTAAAAAGAATAGAAAGGAAACAATAAAGAGAATAAGAAGATTCCGGTCTTTTAGTATATATCGCATTTAGCCCTTTGTTTAAGATCAACCCAATTTCGTTCAAACCGACTTCAAGAGTGTTCATTCTTCAACATATTGTACTGTATTAGCAAGTATTATTTCCCGAATGCATCTCCTGTCCATTAATTATTTATCTAAAAGAAACCTGACTGCAATGACAAAAACCCTGCAAAAATAGACAAATCGGCTTGCAGTTACTTTTCAGGTTTTCTGATGCAAATCCCATTACTGTTTGTTGTGGTTTGAAAACGTATATAAAAACGGCTAATTATGAACATCGTTCTCGCCACTCCAAGTCAGAAGATACTGCCATTTTCTTATGCAAAGTTAATCTACGTTTCGCTCACATTCTATTTGTTTTTATAATTACCACCTTGACAAATCGATATATTAGATTATCCTAATTTAGAAAATACTAATATAAAAAACAGAGTGGATTTATGAAACAAATTGATCCTGAAAAACTTGAAGAGAGTTCGGAAATGGCCTCAAAATTACTCAAGAGTATGAGCCATCCAAGCCGGCTGATGGTACTGTGTCATCTAATGAACGGAGAATGTCCGGTCAGTGTACTTAACCAGACAGTTCCATTAAGCCAGTCAGCCTTGTCTCAACACCTGGCTGCATTACGTCAGGCAGATCTTGTGGATACACGCCGGGAAAGCCAAGTAATTTATTATCGTCTTAAAAGCCAGGCTGTATCAGAAATACTTGAGGTGCTTTACCGCATCTATTGTAACCCAAATAACGAGGAATAATCATTATGAATGGACAATTAAACTGGTTCAAAGGTGGTCTTCTACTTGGAGCGGCATTCCTTCTCGCCGTAGCTTTTGTCAAACCCATCGGTGTATCTACCCAGTTTGTTATTGCTAACGGCATCGTATGGAACCTATTCTCTGACTCAGTGGTTCAAAAAAATGCTGAAAACAAATCAGGCTATTCCAGCACCAATGTATATCTGAATAAGAGCGGTGGAAAATACGCTAAGAATGTCGCCAATCCAATCAACTACAGTTTTATTTTTGTAATCGCCATGGTCATCGGAGCACTTTTATCATCGCGTTTAGGTGGCCCAAACCCGACAACTTCGGATCGTAACGCCCCTGAAGTCTGGCGTCAGCGCTTCGGGGAAAGTCCCACATTACGTTATGTAACAGTATTCTTTTCAGGAATACTTGTACTTTTCGGTGCCCGCCTGGCTGGTGGCTGCACCAGCGGCCATATGATGAGCGGTATGATGCAGACATCTTTAAGTGGATATTTGTTCGCTGCAGGTGCATTTGCCGCAGCAGTTCCCGCAGCTGTAATAGTGTACAAAAGAAAATAGGAGGTGCTTTATGAATATCGTTCTTGCAATCATACTCGGAGTATTTTTCGGATTTGCCTTGCAGCGTGTAGGGGCTACCAACCCTCAAAACATCATTAACATGCTGCGCCTGAAAGACTTTCACCTGATGAAGGCAATATTCTTTGCAATTGGTATCAGTAGTACCCTCTTATTTCTACTGATGACAGTTGGTGTTATTAACGCGGGCCACCTTTCTGTCAAAAGCAGTTACATCGGTGTAATTGTTGGCGGAGCACTTTTAGGCCTGGGGTTCGCAGTTGCTGGGTACTGCCCTGGAACAGGTATTACAGCTTTAGCAGATGGTCGAAAAGATGCCTTGTTTTTTGTTGGTGGAGGCCTTTTGGGTGCTCTGATTTACACCATGGTTTATGGTAGTATCAAAGGCTCTTGGCTTTTTGACAAAGTCGCTGGTGGTAAAGTCATGCTGGCCACAGGTTCAGATAAATTCCAGTCATTGTTGCCCATGGTTCCTGGCCCCCTGCTGGCTGCCTCTATTGGGATTGTATTTATGCTCATTGCATGGAAATTGCCGGATAAGGCCTGATCTTTCTTTCTCACAAGGCCCGGATTAACCCAGGGCCTTGTGAGAATCATTAAATTAGATATCTAATCTGAGGCAGTGTAAAAAAATCAATAGCACCACATTGTGTGGTTAAAAACCAACGTTAAAAATCATAAGTAAAATACAAACGTCTCACTTTGAGGTTCTGTTTTTCATGAACTTTTTATACCATTCCTTTTCGCCGTATAGCTTATCCGAACAATCAGGGCACAACCCATGGCTAAAAGCAGCATCAGAGTGTGATTCAATATAAGATTCCAACTGATTCCAGTACCCCTTGTCATCACGTATTTTTTTACAAGAAGAACAAATTGGTACAATTCCTTTTAAGGTATTGATCTCATCTAACGCCTGTTTAAGCTTTTTGATAATTTCTTCCCGTTCTTGTTCGATTTTTTTGCGATCTGTTAGATCAGAAAAAAAGCCGAGTATAGCCGGTTCGTCGCCGTAATTTAATAGAGTCGCTGAAAAATCATACCAAATCGTACCCCCATTCTTTGTAACCCCTTTCATCTCATAACGTGTTTGAATGTCTTTATAATTCAAACGATCTTCAGCATTTTTGTAAACCTGATCACGCATGTCAGGATGAACCGTCATAATAGGCTTTAATTCTTTTGCTTCTTCTTTGTTGTACCCTGTTAGACTTTCCCAAGATGAATTTACGTATAGATAGTTATCCTGTCTCAAGATTGCTATGGCAATGGGTGAACTTTCAGCAAGGGTCCGGAATTTTGCTTCACTGTCTTTAATATTTTCCAAATATTTTTTTTGTGACGATATATAAACCCCTATTATGGGTATCGCCATTAACAGAAAAAAAAGAGCCGTTATAATCGATTTCAATAAATTTCTATTGAGTAGGCCCTTTACATAACTAATGTCATAATCCACACAGGCAAGATACTTGGCTCCACTTGGTGATTTTTCAGGAACAATAACCGTTCTAACGGTTCCCCACTGATCGGTAACTGTCTTATAGGTAGCTGCTTCCTTGTTAAAGGCATTGAGAAAAATTTCATCTGCCCCCTCATAGTCGTAAAAATAAAATGTTCCCCTCTCATTTCCAGAATCTTCAATGAGATCACAAGCGGCAAAAAAGAGCTTATCCCCTTTTTTAATAACTGTATAAGCATATTTAAACCCAGTTTCTTTGACTAATCTTGTAAGCTTGTTGGCAAGATATTTATCTTCATTGATTGAAATGGCTTGTGCATCAATTGCTCTATCATGAAAGTCATCCGGTAATATGAATTTAATTGTAATTGCAGTGTTATAAAGCTTTTTATCAACATATCCCAAGATCTCTTCTTTATGATGGAAATGAATCCAAAATCCATAAGCAATTAAAGCGACTACATAAATTGCAATCGAAAGGATAAACTGTAGTCTGTTAAGTTTAGCTAATTTGGGCATTTCATTTTCCAAA
This sequence comes from Desulfobacterales bacterium, assembly GCA_022361535.1. The sequence continues at coordinate 12,594 of JAKSAU010001108.1, read as the reverse complement.
AACAGGATTACAATTATTTCGGGATAGTATTAAGGCTATTTAAAATAAGAATACCTTAAAAAGAGCCCGATAGCAAAAAATCCGCCAATTTAACCTGAGAATGATGTGTTCAATTATGGTATTAGTGAGCACTTTTTAAGTTGGGCTAGAAGCAGACAATGATAGGCAGATTGAACCCGTTGCATCTACTAATTTGAAAATTTGCTAAACTTTAGACCCAATTTCGTATCGTAGTATCAAATTGAAACTCTAAATAATTCTTGGTATATTGATTTTGATGATTAAATCACCATTCCTCTACTCAAGAAAGAAATCATGTTAACTGCGTTATACCGAAATATAAAAAAACAATGAAGCGACTACAATACATGAGCCGTTGGGCTTACCATTTGTCTGCAAAAGAATTGGAACAAATTGAAACAATTGCAAGTCGATCAAATGCGAGTAGAGGCATCACCGGTTTCTTGATTTCAATTAACGATATGTTTTTTCAACTAATTGAAGGAGAAGACAAAGAGATAGATCATCTGTTTCAAAACAGAATCCTTAAAGATCACAGACATACTGATATCATCTGTTTGAAAAGTGAGACTGATATTTCCATGCGGGCTTTTCCAGACTGGTCAATGAAATTGTTCGATCTACAATCTTATGAAAACCTTGTACCAGATGTCCTTTCAACCATGTTCCAGACGCTAATTGATTCTCGCCAGATCCTGTCTAAGTATACTCGCCCAAGTGTGCTTGATATATTGGATCAGGGAATAGATCCCACATCCATTCCTGCAAGAAAAGTCGAAAAGGTGGTTCTAATGATCGATATTTTAGGATTTTCGCTTCTTTCTGAAAAATTTTCAGCTGAAACCGTTATCGATTTAGTTAATAGATACATTGCCATCTGCAGCAATCATATCACATTATTGGGGGGAGAAATCAATTCCATCATGGGAGACGGAATCATGGCGGTTTTTCCGATCGATTATCTTGATCAAGCCATTGAGACAGCAATCAATATTTTGTCAGATCTGGATATCCTACGAAAGAAGTCTCCTTATAATGATCCGGGAAACCTTATACATTGCGGTATCGGCATTGCATCGGGAAACGCCACGGAAGGCAATATCGGGTCTGATATAAAAAAGGACTTCACCGTCCTAGGGAGACCCACCAATCTGGCCTCACGCTTAGAATCTCTTTCAAGGGAATTAAACTATCCACTAATTATCTCCAGCTCTGTTTTTAAACAATACTGCGGAAATTTGGAATTTAAATCTCTGGGAAGTATAGATATAAAGGGAAAACTATATTCTGAGGCCATCTACACGTTGGAACAGATCAAACCTATAAATTCCAAAAAAATTTACGAAGAAATAAAAAGGTTTTGACGAAGAATAATAGAATTAAGGTAGCTAAAAATAGAATCACCCACCTCACAACTATACATAGCCAACGGTTGTTAGATACACAATAGTTCAACTTAATTGACGTTTATTTTTTCTTCTTGTATTATCTGACGTGAAATAATCTTCTTAAATTAAAGTGTGATTTCAAATGGTTAGCAAGATCCTGAAAATGCAATTCAATTAAAAGGAGTAATTATGGGTATTCAATATATCAATTTCTTTTCAGTGTTTATTGTTACTTTTTTTCTTTCAGCATTATTAGGTCGAAAAAACCCCATTATAGTAACGATAGGCTTTTCTATATTTCTTATAATAACGGCCTTTTTTATAGACGAATTCGGTGTTGTATTAATTTGGTATATCACTTTAGGACTCATAAGTTGCTTTTCATGGTCTGTGTTTTTCAGGTGGCTTTTGCTTAAAGACCGTATGGGCCAAAATGATACCAAACTCAAATTTCTTCTTGGTTTTAGCTCAGGTGGAAACAATAGGAACGTAGCTATTATTTCTCAAAAAGGGAGTAGAGAGATTTAACCAATATGCATTTTTAAACCGATCCGGGCATATATTCTACAATTAAAATCGGTAATATAGAAACTAACAGAAGTATTGTGGCGTGATAATCGATATCGCTAAACGGGAAAGTCTGCGGTCTTTTTTAAAGCTGGAAAAAAACCTTCTCTGAAAAGGTAATCTTCACCTAAACCCCTCAGGTATGCCATAACAAAATATCATAGTTATCAAAGCATGATAGGCTCAGACAAATAGCGATATTGTGGGTTGGTCCGGCCCGGACGGTTTTGAACAACCTGCTCAACCCATGACGTTGATTATGCTGCCTTTTCCATTAACCTCAGACATACTCACCTTTTGAATCGGTGGAGATAGAGTACCCTGTGGTGCAGGCAGGAGTTCAAGTAACTGGCCGTGTATCTCTAACGCCTTTTTCAACGCATATGTAGCTGCTGTATTCTGGATATCTGATATGCCCATGTCTTCCTCATAATAGTAACTAAAAAATGAATAATACTATAAATGATGATCTGTGGTGTGAAAAATTATTTCAACTCTATGAAAAGTGATTATTCAACTTTATATTTATTTAAGCTGAATAATCACTTCTGATATGAGGTGTGACAGGGTGTACTATTAAAAAGAGGAGCACTGTCAGAAGTATTGAGCACAGTTATTGATAACCCTTTGAGGGTTTGATAATAGACACATTGTGGACCCGATTCCTATTTCGAAAAACCATGAAATTCAGAAAAATTGGATAGGTCGATTTGAACACAATCTCTCACCCGATCAGGTTTTGATCTGGCGACCAATGGCTGAACAAGTCAACACCTTTACTGATATTCCTTTCGCTCCGGTCACTTAACATGTTCCTCCGCCCTCTATTTGTATGCTAAATCAAAAAACATTAGTGCTTGTATCGTAAATCCATCAGTTATGATCCCTTTCGTGATTTTATCCATAGTTTCTTTTTTTTTCATTATCTTGACTTCAGATATAGCTTCCTCCACTTCTGGGTCAAATGATGATTGATCTGTGATCGAAATGTGATAAAAACTCACTTTATTATCTGTTAAACCGGTGTCAGAATATGTTGTGCCTATCAATTTTGATTTTTCCCCTATAAAACCGGTTTCTTCAAGTAGCTCACGTCTTGCATTTTCTTCTCTGCTCATCCCTTTTTCACAAAAACCTCTTGGCAACTCCAAATGGCTTTTGCCTGTTGCATGTCTTTCTTGTTGAACAAAAACTATGGAGCCAGGAACCCCCAATTTTTCATTCTCTATAGTACCTAATATTACAACCCCATTTACACCATTGAGTTGGTTTTTATAAATCAACCGAAGATAGGGATAGGTAATAGTTTGACTATTTTGTCCAGCTCCTTGAACAAGATCTGTTACCAAGTAAAAATAAGGAGTTTCTGCAGATAACCCTATAGCAACATCATGTTCTATAGCAAAGTTTTTCAATACTTCAGTTTCAGTGATTATTTTTCGAAATTTTCTTTTTTTAAAATACTCTGGATGCATTCTTTTGAATTCAAAATACTTACGAATTGATTCATTTTGATGTTTTGAAAGTTTTTTCATTTTTTGCCTTGATCAGCAATTGGGCCAGAGCTTTCTATTTTATCGGCCTCAATCGACTTGATTGAGTTAATTAATTGAATCACATCCTCCCTACTTAACTCTTGGTTTGATTGCAATAATTCATAACTATGACTTCTATTTGTGTCTAATTTCATTTTTCCAATATCAATAACATTAATTAAAAGTTTAACTGCATAACCTTTAACTTTTTCAGGAATTATTGCCACCCCAGAATGGGTTACTAATTGAGCTAGTTGATTATCTTTAAAATCAACTCCTAACAAAATCGTCTGCCCTGCAATTTGAAGAGCTACTGTAACAAAGGAACTATAAAATTTCTCTGTTTTTTTTCTTTGATATTTTTTATTATACCAACCTGATAGTGCAAGGTGGAAATTGTCGAAGCTCTGTTGGAAATCATCGATATTATTCAGTATATTTAAAGGATCGGACAGTGTTTTTTGTCGTGATTCTTTAAATTCACTCCATTCATCAATATTATTTCTTATGTCAACGACATCTGAAATAGAAAGGTCTTTAAGTAAAGGTAAATTCATTGCCTTTTGACTATCAGCCATAAATATACGCTTTATTTTAGTAAGTTGCTGATCCACGAATTTTTCTATATCTCTTGATGAAATACTTGATTCACTAAAATCCTGTAAAGCTACTCGGCTTGGAAGACCAACTGGTGTGAAAGTATAAATTCCAAGTGCATCGGGGAGATTTGAATTATAACGAAGGTCTACAATTTTTTTTAGTTGGTATAAATAAGGCAAATTTGCGGGTGGTTTTTTAAAAAGTCCTTCTGAAACATCAGTATTTTCTTCTATAAACCATTTCGAGTAAACATGATTCCTCTTCAAGCCTCGTCCAAAATCATGTGCATACTTAGATAGCCCATCAATATGTTTTAAAAACAAATTCCATTCTTCAGTTTCAAGAGATCGATCAAAAACTTCCGATGACATAGCGTTAATTAAAAGCTCGGATTTATTTTTAAGTCCAGCAAGATACTCTCCAAATTTAGATTCAATTTTAGCTGCTTCAAGTTGATTTGTATTATCATCAACATCTAATCGAACACATGGGATTTCATGGCCTGTTTGTTCTAAAAGGGATTTGATGGCTCTATCTCCTGGTTTTCTTACGTCAAACTCCAATTTATCTGTCAAAGATTTTTCTGTAAACAAATATGGTACAATTGCGCTTGTACGAATAAGCTCTGCAAAGTCAGATGTTTTTTTAAGATTTTCTGAAGAATAATTTGAATATAGGAACTCATTGTTTTTTAGAAAAGCCCTGTTAATTACGACCTGAGATGAATACACTAAGGATCTGATAAATTCATTATGGACTTCGGTTTGTCGTAATTCTTTTACAGAAGAGTCATCGTAGTTAGCTTCATTTTGGAGCATATACTGCATAGTATTGTCTGAAACATATTGGTTGTCTAAGCATTGTGGCATCGTTGCATCAATTTCTAATTGCTTAGGACCTATAAGATTATTTTCCTCTGTCGATTTACTCTCCATTTGAAACCTCCTCTCAAATAATTATCGATAAAATTTATTCAATCCAGTCTCCCCTATGTGTTAAGATGATTATCGCCTTAGCTATCGCTAACAGATGGATGTAATAAATCAAGACAACATTCGTGATAGATCGGCTAAACGTGTAACATGAAAATTTGAAATGATATCCAACCTGAATATTAGAATCATTTAAATAACGACATATCAGTGTTTTGGAATGTCGTAAAGATCTTTTGTAATTTAAAAGTGTTCAATAAGTCTATATAAAAACAGAGCTGACCCAATTTTAAAATAGGCAGGACTGGCAGAACAAGTGAACAGGGGTTATCTTTCATCCCCGAATGGCCAATATAACGTGTATCCCGGGACTTCCGATTCCTACCAATTCAAATTTTTTAGTAGACCGCAATTATGGTATACATCATCGTTTTTCATGACAAATTCCTGGAGAGTACTGGAGAATTAATCGATCGCCTCTGAAATTGCCTGAAAATCTGAGGACGTATAGACAAATTGCACGCATTTCTATGACTAAAAATTTCACTAACTATAAGTTATAGACTCTTTTCGTATGGATAGGAATCAACTCAAAGCTAAAGCTCTCACTCGGCTCAACTATTTGACTACTAACCTTCTATTAGGATCTCTGTCGTTATTGTTTCTTGGTATTCATTTTGATATAAAAAAATGCATACTTTGGAGAATTCAATGAACAGGAACCATACGATGTCAAATAAGGGCATATATGATGTTCGCCAACTTTTGGTGAACCGTATTGCCAAGTGGACTTTAAATATGGAGCAGGTTGTGCTTCCGATTCCTGGTATGGAGTTCCATAAATACACAAGCCCGACAGTGCCGGTCAATGCCCTGCATGAACCCAGTATTTGCCTTGTGGTTCAAGGGGCCAAACGAGTACAGTTAAATGAAGCTGAATATGTTTATGATGCAAATCATTATCTCCTTACATCTGTGAATCTGCCGATAATTGCCAGCATCATTGAAGCCAGCCCGGAAGTGCCCTTTTTCGGTATCACATGGACCTTAGACTTACGGGTTGCGGCCCAATTGATTGCAGACAGTGATTTACCCCCTCAGCGGATTACGAAAACAGAAAGTGGGGTTGGATTGGGGGCAGTAACACCTGAACTTCTTGATATTTATATTCGGGTATTGGACATGCTGGATACGCCTGAAGACATACCAATTCTTGCACCACTGATACATAAAGAACTTCTATATCGTTTGCTGGTCGGTGATCAGGGCGACAAGCTGCGTCAGATTACTCAAGCGGAAAGCCACAGTCAGCAGATTTCCAAGGCCATAGATTGGCTGCTGGCACATTACAATGAGAGTGTAAAGATGGAAAAGCTTGCTGCCAGTGTCGGGATGAGCAAGTCCACGTTCAACCATCACTTTCGATTGGTTACGGCCATGAGTCCGCTGCAGTTCCAAAAATGGATGCGACTTCATGAAGCCAGAAAATTAATGCTTTCAGAACATCAGGATGCTGCAAGTGCCGCTTTAATGGTGGGATATGAAAGCCCTTCCCAGTTCAGTCGTGAGTACAGTCGCCAATTTGGCGCCCCCCCAAAGCAAGATATCCAAAGGCTCCGGCAAATGGATTCCTGATATTCTTCACCCCTTTAGCCCTGCAAATTTATAAACTCGGTCAATCAGGCAATGATTCAGGCGAATCAGTCTACCTGTCTTTGTGTTTCCGGGTGTATATTCCTGCCACACCACTGAGGTGAATGAGATTGGCCATTATAAAATTGGCCTGATCGTCGCACACTTTTATAAAAGAAAAAAATAGGACTGGATTATGTCTAATCAGAAAGGTTTGAGCAGAAGATCTGTGCTTAAAAAAGTTGGTATGGCTACTGTGGCCACTGTTGGTTTAGGTCTTACAGGTATTCCCAAACAGAGCATGGCAAAAACAGATGAAGGCTCACGCAGCGAATATAAGGTGTATTCTCCGGGTAAGATCGGGGGCATAACACTTAAGAATCGGTTTATTAAAGCTGCAACAGCTACTGAATCTACCAATGCTGAAGGGCGTTTCATGCCTGAGGGCCTGGCGATATACCGGAATTGGAGTAAGGGTGGCGTTGGACTGATCGAGACCGGTCACATGACGGTTGTGCCTGTTGATTATCATTCAATGGCCCATCACCTTTATCAGATTTGGGACGACAGGCAGATTCCTTTTCTGAAAGAACTCACCAATACGGTTCACAAAGCAGACCGAGACTGCAAAATTGTCGCATTTCTAAATCATCTGGGAAATCATCCGGTTTTGGTTCATGGTCAGGGAGTTGCTGCCGCTGCTCAGCCTTGGCCAGGACAGAAAAAAGCGCCCAAGGCCCTGAGCCGAAGCGAGATTCAGGAGGTTAAATCCGCATTTATCAATGCTGCAGTACGGGCGAAGAAAGCCGGGTTTGATGGTGTCACCCTTCAGGGCGGGCATAAATTTCTGCTCCACACCTTTCTCTCCCCCCAGACAAACAAAAGGAAGGATGAGTACGGTGGTTCTCTGGAAAACAGGGTGAGAATCATCAAAGAGATCGTTGCTGGCATCAAGACCCGTGCAGGCGATAGTTTCCCTGTCCTCATAAAGGTCAACAGCTACGATAGCGGGCCTGGCGGGATTGATATCGACAGCTTTCCTAAGCTTGCCGCTGCCATTGCCAAAACAGGAGTAGATGCCATTGAATTGAGCGGCGGTGTTCCTTCTGTACCTGATGTTGATGATCCCACTGAACAGTCTTACCATGCGGCCTACGCTAAAAAACTGGATGTTGATATTCCTGTGATACTGACCGGCGGAAATAAGGACATCGACATCATGGAGCGGCTCTTCAAGCCTGGGAAGATTGATTTTCTTGCCATGGCCCGACCGTTGATCAAGCAGCCTGATCTGCCCAACCTCTGGCTGGACAAGGCCAACGATGCCGAATGTGAGTGCATCTCATGTAATGAATGCCTCCGCTATCACGTCTTTGAGGGGAATCCTTTCCTCACCTGCCAGATCGATTAAACTGGTAATCCAAGCCAATCAAAGAGCGGTTGATTCATTCATTGAAATTTTGAGTCGATCAACCGCGCTTTGAAATCATAACAGATGGAGATGTTATGAGCAAAAAAGGTTACAAGCGCAAGCTTACCGCAATCCTGAGTGCAGATGTCCAAGGTTACAGTCGTCTGATGGGTGAGGACGAAGAAGAGACAGTTCAGACCTTAACGGCTTATCGTGAAGTGTTTGTGACGCTAACCCGGCAGCATGACGGCAGGGTTGTTGACTCGCCCGGAGACAACTTACTGGTTGAGTTCTCCAGTGTGGTCGATGCCGCGCAATGCGCCGTGGCCATCCAAAAAGAACTCTATGCACGCAACGAAGATCTCCCTGAAAACAGGAGGATGCAGTTTCGGATCGGCATTAATCTTGGGGACGTTATTCAGGAAGGAGATCGAATCTATGGGGATGGTGTCAATATTGCTGCAAGACTGGAGGCTTTGGCAGACCCCGGTGGAATTTGTATTGCCAAAACAGCCTTTGATCACATTGAGAGTAAATTACCGCTGGGCTATGAATATCTTGGGGAGCAAGCCGTTAAAAATATCTCAAGGCCTGTGGGCGCCTACCGTGTTCTCATGGCGGCAAAGGACTGCAGCGCAACTTCGAGAACGGAAGTTGGAAAGCCCTTTTGTAAGAACATCAAGGGTCTTTCTGCTGGTATTCTGTTGCTTTTGGTCCTCATTGGCGGAACGTGGCATTTTTATTTCCGGCCTGCACCTGTCGAGAAAATGGTAAATGCCATCCCTTACAAATGCGCTATTGCGGTTCAACCCTTTGCAAACCTGAGTGATGATCCTGACCAGCAATACTTCAGCGACGGCTTGACCCAGGAAATCATTACAGCCTTGTCAAAGGTCTATAACGTGTCTGTAATCCATCAGAATTCGAGACTTGCCGACAAGAGAAAAGTTTTGGTTTTCAGTCCGGTTGAACATAATCCAGGGGGGCAATATGTTCTCCAGGGCAGCGTTCAAAAAGCAGGTGAGCGTATACGGATAATGGCGCAGCTTATTGAGAGGCATACTGGGAATCATGTGTGGGCAGAGCGGTATGACCGGGATTTGAAAGAAGTGTTTCACCTGCAGGATGAGATCACAAAAGAGATCATTACCGCCTTACAGGTGAAGCTAACCATGGGGGAAGATGCACGGCTACTGGGAAGGGGCACTGATAATCTTGAGGTCTACTTGAAGCTTTTAAAGGCCCGTGAACTGATCACAGAGGCGACGGTCGAAGGCAATGTGTCTGCACGGCAGTTTGCAGAAGAGGCCATTGAGATAGATCCGGAGTATTCGGAAGGATACCGGATGCTTGGTGTCACCTATTTTAATGATGTCGTGTACGGTGTAAGCAAAGACCGAAAAGCCTCCCTTATGCAGGCCACTGAACTGACACAAAAGGCCATTGACCTGGATGCATCCAATGGGGTTGCATATGCAAAACTGGGGTTCATTCACATGATGATGCAAGAGTATGAGCAGGCCATCAAAGATGGGAAGCAAGCACTTGCGCTTGAGCCGAATTCTGCCTATGTTTTGCATGCGTATGGCGCAATTCTCTACTTTGCCGGGATGAATGAAAAGGCGATTGGGTATCTCGAAAAGGCAATCCGTATAAACCCAAAGCCCCCCAATTATTATCTGCACCACTATGGTGCAGCGCTTCGTGATGCCGGCCGCTATGAAGAGGCAATTGCACAAGTCAATAAAGCAATTGAACGTAAACCCAACGATATACTTTCATATATTGTTTTAGCCTCTTCATACAGTATGGCGAATAGAGAAAAAGAGGCTCGCAAGACAGCACGGCAGGTTTTAAGAATAAAATCCGATTTTTCCATTGAGGCATATTTGAAGCGGATTCCACACAGGCGTCAAGCTTTCAATGAGCGCTTTTTTGAAGCGATGCAAAAGGCTGGATTGAATTAAGGATAGGTATGAAAAAATTTATTGTCGTATTTTTATTTGTTTTATTGGGATACCACGACCCTGTTTTTGCACAAAATGAACAAATGGGGACTGTGATCATCACGTTTGATTTCAACAGAGCAAAACAGGATTATGCAAATAATCAGTTTGCTGTCTGGATAGAGGATCTGGATGGAAAATTGGTGAAAACAATTTTTGAAACAAACTTTACAGCCAGAGGCGGATGGCAATACCGGCCAGAGTCATTACCCGCATGGACTCAAAAAAGTAATATCTCAAAATTGACTGAAACAGAGGTTGATGCCATTTCCGGAGCTACGCCTAAGTCACAGCGGCTGGTTTATAAATGGAGGGGGGATGACAGTGAACATAATTTTTTGCCTGCAGGTCAATATAAATATTTTATCGAGGTTAACTATTATTGGGATTCAGCCGCTGTTTTCAGCGGCATAATAGAAATCGGTGATTCAGCCAATAGCACCACAGCAAAGGCAACATATTCAATAAAAGATGTAAAAAATTATGATTTGATTGAGAATGTTGCTGCTGAGTATATTCCACTACAGTGAGTAATGCCAAGGCATTTATCGATGGTATTATTCAGATTATTTGAAGCCTAAGTGCCCCCATCAATAACTGATCTAAGTTTCGACCTCTAATAATCAAATACAGAAGTTGAGATTCTTCCTTACCATTCAATGGTAGTCAGGAAGTTCTCGAATATTCTTTAATTTTAATATGTATCCTCGATGAACTCGGCTGTTTATGATAATATAATTTGAAATAACATCACTTAGACTAAAAAACAAATATCGTCAGACAACCCAAAACAAGGATAAAGATTGGAATGAGAAATCTTAGAATTGTGATACTGATTCTAATAGTCCTGTGTTCTGATCCTGAACTTGTAGCCGGGGAGACGAGGATCCTTAATATAGCATCTTATCATCCCAATAATTCCTGGACTTCCGATTGTGTGGAAGGCATTGAAAGTGTAATTGGATCTAAGTATCTGCTTGAACATCATTACATGGACACAAAAAGAATTTCCACTTCCAAATTTCCGAAAGCTGTAGATTCGGCATGGAAAAAATATAAATCTTATAAACCTGATCTGGTAATGCTTGGAGATGATAACGCACTGAGTTTAATGGGTCCAGACCTTGCCGAATCCGGGGTTCCCATCATTTATTACGGTATCAATAATACTCCAAGAGCCTATTTCAAAGACAAAATTCCCAACAATGTTCATGGAGTTCTGGAACGCCCAATGATCTCCCCTTTAATTAGGCATCTACAAGATATAGTGCCTGATATGAAAAAAATTTTAATTATGTTCGACGAAAGCCCTTCAAGTAGAATAGTGATTAAATCGTCTCTTCACGGAAAACATAGTATACCATTCCCGGGAGGAGCACTTGCCGAAGTCAGGGTCACTGATGACTGGGAGAAATGGAAAAGCAATCTGATTGCCTCTGGAACTGAATATCAGGCTATCATTATCGTAAATCATTTCACTATAAGAAAACATGATGGAAAAACGATAAATGATGATGACGTCATTAGACAATCTGCGCGTCTCACACCCCTACCAATATTCGCCACCAATAGTTTTGCGGTACATTCAGAAGGAGCTGTCGGAGCTATGGTGATAGCGGGGCATGACCACGGAATAATAGCTGGAGAAATAGCGGAGAATGTAATGGAAGGCAAATTGGATTTTAATAAACATATCCTCCAAAGGGCGGGGAAATTTTATTTCAATAGGGAACAATTAAAAAGATTCAATCTGAAATTGCCACATAAAATAACAAAAGAAGCTATATTTCAGTAAGGACGAAAATGGTAAGAAATATATTACGTAATATCAAGTTCGGTGAAAAATAAATCTTACCCTCTATCCTCTGCCAGGATGTGAAATTCCTGTATCAAAATAAGGAATGCCAAGGAGCACAATAATGGTATAATAGATGACCTGGTCGACCTTTGAGGCAGGCATCAATAACTGAAGAATTGACCACCCTGAGATGTATTCCTTTTGGAGTTCAAGTACAGGGATAATCTACAGTGGATTTTTGGCATAGAACTGACCTTGTTTCATAAGCAGCCCTCACATGTTTATTTTTACACTGCCTCTTTTGCTCTTAATTGCTTGCTCTTTAAATGATTTATTTGATAGCACTGAACATAAACTTTGTCCTGGAAGTCGAATCGAGTTAAACAAAATTGTTAAACACAAGGGAATATAAATGTCTATACGAATGCAGGCCGATGATTTTTTCAATGCTTATCAAGTATTAAATGATAATAATGAAGCCTTGGTTGAAAAATTAGAAGATTTGGCTGGAAAACCGCTGGTTGGAACGAAAGAACTGGGCACCCGTCCTACAGGGGGAGTAGATATAGTATGTTTGGCGTTTTCACTTGAGCTTTATTTTAAAGACCTACACTTTGCAATTAAAGGTGAAGCTCCTCGTGTTCACAATATTTTAGTGCTATTTAAAAAATTGCCTGAGCACATCAGACAAGAAATTTTGGATT
>JAKSAU010000100.1 GCA_022361535.1 Desulfobacterales bacterium | reverse complement strand
TCAGTAGTGTCTGATCGTTTTAAGGGCCATCCATTGGAATTGCCCTTGGTTATTGACATAAAGCGGAGTTTCGTCGCGTACGGACTTGAATTTTCCCGAATTTCAGGTCGTGTTGGTTAATTTAGAGACTCAGCACGATGTATTCAGGAAGCACAGTTTTTACCCAGATAATAAAACATGCTCCAAAACGCCGTTTTCAAAGTTTAGTAAAAAAATATAAAGGAGATCACAATACCCATAAGTTTAGTTGCTGGGATCAGTTTCTGTGTATGTCTTTTGCCCAACTGACTTATCGAAATGGGCTACGAGACATTGAAGCGTGCCTAAATGCCCAGCCGCAAAAACTTTATCATATGGGGATTCATGGAAATCCATCGCGTAGCAATCTATCTCATGCCAATCAAAATCGAGATTGGCGAATCTACGCAGATTTTGCTCAAGTGTTGATCTCAGAAGCCAGACAGCTCTATCAAAATGAACAACCCTTCTCGGTTGATCTTGATAACACTGTCTATGCATTGGATTCGTCAACCATTGATCTTTGTTTATCGTTGTTCCCATGGGCAAAGTTCAGAAAGAAAAAAGGAGCAGTTAAAATCCATACCTTGCTTGATGTTCGTGGCTCAATACCATCGTGCATCTTTATTACTGATGGCTTGACACATGACGTCACCTTACTGGATGAATTTGTCTACGAGCCAGGCGCTTATTATGTCATGGACAAAGCGTATGTTGATTTTAAGCGGTTGTATCGTATTCACAAACATCTTTCATATTTCGTTATTAGAGCGAAGAACAACTTTGATTACAAAAGGCTCTACTCTGCTAAAATCAGTGAAGCAACAGGTGTCTGTTCTGATCAGACGATTAGAGCAGATGGAATCAGAACAAGAGAGTATTACCCAGAGAATCTTCGTAGAATCAGGTTTCATGATAAAGAAACCGGCAACTACTTTGTGTTTTTAACCAATAACTTTAAGCTACCAGCAGCGCTCATTGCTGAACTCTATAAAAACCGATGGAAAATTGAGCTGTTTTTCAAATGGATTAAACAGCACTTAAAAATCAAGAAATTCTTCGGCAATTCGTTCAATGCCGTGAAAACTCAAATCTGGATTGCCATTAGTATTTACGTGATAGTAGCAATCATAAAAAAGAAATATCGCGTTGAAGCAAGTTTATATATCATGCTCCAGATTATAAGCATTTCACTGTTCGAAAAAACCGATCTAGTAGAATTGCTTAATACCAGACCAAAATCGTTGGCTACAGATCCTCATAACGGTCAAATCAGTCTGTTTGATTATCTGGATCACTAAATTCAAGATCTCCCAATATTGAGTCAAATCTCCAATAGAGGTGATTTTGAATTATTCAATCTTTACAGATAGTTGGTAAAATGATCTCCAGAAAATAAGTTAGAACTTTTATCAACTATCTGATTTTTATTAATAAAACGTTTGGACACTACTG
>JAKSAU010000146.1 GCA_022361535.1 Desulfobacterales bacterium | reverse complement strand
TTTTTAAGCAGCCCGGGTGCGGGGATGGCTGCGGTAACACCTGCGGCAAGTGCGCCTTTCATAAACGTTCTTCGGGTCATTCCGGGAAAGTACTCAGTCATAGCGGTTTCCTTTCTTTAAAGTTTATTGAGGGTTACATCATGTAAGTCTTTTGGCTGGCTAATTGTGCAGGTTGTGTGCCACATTCTAAAAGGAACACAGGAGAATATTCAGAATAAAGGGCTGCACCCTGAATATAAGGTCTTTTGATGGGTTTGAGAATTCAACTTCAACCTGAGAGTCGGATATGCGGCCCTTGTATTTTAACTTAAAAAAATCTCAGAATCTTGAAAATTTCTCAGATGTAAAGCCCGCTTTTTTGTCGAAGAAATACGCCTGATAAATATTCAAGGTTTTAATAAAATTTCAAGGAAAACCCATGCGAATAAAGCCTTTAAGACGATACGGTATTTGAATTCTGATAAATACTCTCTATTTTCTAAGTGCCTTGATTTAAAAGCGTTTTTTGGCTCTGGGACGTAGTTTTTATCAACTTTAGTGATGGTCTGATGTTGATCATGGCATAAGATTCGCACACGCAATTTGCCGGGCAAGCATCCCAACAGATGTTAAGGAACCAGCACAAGGAGATAAAATGGTTAATTCCCGGTTTATTCGGATGCAGGACAAGCAGGGATTAGAAGAAATCCACGAAGCAAGCGTTAAAGTGCTTGAAACCGTTGGTGTGGAACTCAAGTCTCAGACCGCCCTTGAATTGTTTAAAGCAAAGGGTGCTGACCTTGACGGAAACCGGGTCAAAATCCATAGGAAATTAATTGAGACGGCCATTGACACTGCGCCATCCTCCTTTGTGCTTCACGGGCGCAATGAAGAGCGATCCATTACCATAGGAGAAGGACAAACCCGTACCCATGTGGAACCCAGCAACGGGTGCATCCATGCCCAAAGCCTGGATAAGGGGCGTTGGCTTGCCGGGATTGAAGATCTGGTTAATTTTTATAAACTGGCCCAGGCAAGCCCTGTTTGCACCATCAACGGGGGAATCCCTGTAGAGCCTTCTGATATTGACGGCAAAACAGCTTATCTGAGAATTTTATTTGAAACGCTTAAGCACACGGATAAACCGATCAGGTCCAATATCGGCACCAGTGAACAGATTAAAACCATGTTCCGCATGGTGGAAATCGCCAAAGGAACCCCAGGATTTCTCGAAGATCACGCTGCCATATATGTGAGCATCAACCCGTTAAGTCCGCTGGCGTTTGATGATGAACCCCTTGAGGCCATAATGACTTATGCCGAGCACGGACAGCCTGTTACTGTATTGTCTTGCGCCCTTGCAGGAATTTCTGCGCCCATGAGTCTAAGGGGCGCTAGCGTGATGCAAAATGCCGAGATTTTATCCGGGCTTGTACTTACTCAATTGGTGAAACCGGGCGCACCTTTTATTTATGCCCCGGCATCGGCAGTGCCCAATATGCAGACCGGCCAATATGTGACAGGATCACCGGAATCCAATCTGATTAACATTGCAAATATTCAGCTTGCAAGAGAGCTTTACAGGCTGCCCACAAGGACCATGGCAGGGCTTACCGATGCCAAAGCCGTTGATGCCCAATCGGGAATCGAAACCATGCAGAACCTGTTTCAGTGCATGATGGGCGGGGCCTCCATTATTAATGAATGCCTGGGGGTGTTGGACTCCATCATGACCAACTCCTATGAAAAATTCGTCATGGACCAGGAAACGATTTCCAGGATTTTAACCTTTATGCAGGGCTTTGAAGGCCCAAAGAAAGATCTGGCAGTCGAGGTGATTGAAGAGATCGGGCCACGAGGAACCTTTCTTTACCATTCTTCAACCTTTTCAAACTGCAGGGATACTTGGCGGCCCGTGGCATCAAATTGGGACAATTATGAAAAATGGGAAGAAAACGGAAAACAAGAAGCCCTAGTCAATGCATCTGCTGTGTACAAACAAATGTTGTCTGATGCACCGGACTCCATGCTGGATCCGGCTGTGGAAGAAGAGCTTGGGGCTTTTGTAAAAAGCATAGCCCCTGATATAGACCTAACCCCTTAACCTAACAAAGAATTTCAAGACGCGGCAGAGTGTCTGCCGCAAACTTTAACTATTAACATAAGGTGAAAACTATGGAATCAAGATCTATTTTCTCCGAAGTTTGTAATACCGCGGGCTTTGGCTTCTCGGTATTCGGAGACGATGAAATTGAAAGAATTCACCTGGCCACCCTGGAAATCATGCGAACGACAGGGCTTTATGTCGGTGACGACGAAGCCCTGGAAATTCTCGCCAGTGGTGGTGCAATTGTTGACCGGAAAACGAATATCGTTAAATTCCCGGCCTATCTTGTTGAGGACTGCATCCGTTCGGCTCCGTCGAATATTGTTCAATACGGGCGCGATCCAAAACATGATGTGTTCCTGGGAGGCAAACGGGTCAACTTCTGCACCTTTGGCCAAGGTGTAAACATTATGGAAACCGACGGCACAGTTCGCCCGTCAATGTGTGAAGATGTGGGAAAGGCAGCCCTTCTCACCGATGCCATGGAAGAGGTGAATGTCTGCGAAAGATCACTGACCGCAGGTGATGCCCCGGACAATGTAGCCCCCATCTGGGAGGCTGAAACCGTATTTGCCAATACCTCCAAGCATACGGTTTACGGACCTGGCAACGGCTGGCGTGCAGACAAGATCATTAAGATGGCCCAGGCCATTGTGGGCGGCGAAGAAGAGCTTCGGGAACGGCCGATTCTTACCATTAACTGTTCTCCCACAAGTCCGTTGACTTTGGATGTGAATTGCTGCACAGGTGTTATGACCTGCGCCAGGGCAGGCGTTCCCTGTAACCTTATCTCCATGGTCATGGCAGGGGCTTCCGGTCCCATTACCCTGGCAGGGTCTCTTGTGGTCCATAACTGTGAGATCCTGGGCGCCATCGTGCTGCACCAGTTGACAGCCAAAGGGGCGCCGGTAATTTACGGATGTTCGTCTTTGATGTTTGATCTCAAACTGACCACAACTCCTGTGGGCTCTCCCGAGTGCGGTATGCTCAATGCAGCCGCCCCGGTGCTGGCCCAGAAGTATCAACTGCCAAGCTTTTCCGCCGGTGGATAGGCTGATGCCAAACTGCCGGACGCACAGGCAGGTCATGAAAAGACTTTGACTGCAATGTGCGCTGCAAACGCGGGAACAAACCTGATCTATGGCGCAGGAATGCTGGACTCGGGACTGATTTTCAGCTACGCCCAGCTGGTCATAGATAATGACATCTTTAAGATGGTCAGAAAGGTGATGCAGGGTATCCACGTGGATGATGAAACCTTAGCTCTGGAAACGATCAAGTCGGTAGGACCCGGCGGCGATCACCTGATGCAGGCTCACACCATGAAATATATGCGTACCCTTCCCTCCACGCCACATATTATCGAGCGGAACAATTATGACCGCTGGATGGGTAAAGGCGGAAATGATATGGCACAGGTTGCGGCTGAAAAGGCTGCAGACATCCTTGCAAACCATAAGCCCACGCCGCTTGCTGATGACGCCAAATCAGC
This sequence comes from Desulfobacterales bacterium, assembly GCA_022361535.1. Next base: position 4,740 of record JAKSAU010000146.1, on the reverse strand, counting down.
ACTTCGTTCTATCGTGGAAGAGGCAACGGCAGAAAATGAAGAAATGAACAAGAACAACTAAAGTTAGATTTAGAGACGTGCCCGGCTGAGGAAGAAACCTTGCCGGGCACTTTTTTATTTTTTGAAAATCTTCACATTTTGGTTGGGATTGTGGTTAGTGGTTCTTGAAATATAAATGCGTTCCCTGAAATTAGCAGTTCATCCCCATACCCATTTGTGACTAAAAAAAATGCTGCAAGAACCAAAAAGAATATTTTTTTAAAAGGATGCATGAATATTTCCTAATCTTGGTGAATTAAGTCTTTACCCAAGAGCGTTGCCAACTAAGAAATCATAAATGTTTTCAGCAGACGACGGATACTTGAAAACATTTAAATACAACGTCCAATATTTGAGCCGAAAGTATCACTGTTTCAAAGTTTCTGCAAATTTAATAAAGACTGCCATAAGTCTCAGCTGCAACGATTTTGGTCTGCTGGTTTTATCCGATAAGTTCAGAAAATCAATTTTCATGACAAAGAATTTTTTTCTTTAGCAGTTCTGAAAATAAACTTTCGATTGGCCCTGGTAAACAAGGGCATCCCATATATAACTACCGGCCTGTTTAATCTAAGAAACGGCTGCCGAAGTATCTTCACAAATCCGCCTGATGCCTTCTTCTTAGAACAAACGAGCCTAAGTGCTCAAACGGCAATACTTTGATTTGAGGATGCCGCCGATAATTCATCTGATCGCATTATAAAGGAACATATTTTTGAAGACCGCTATAACCTTTGAAGCCGTTACCCTTGTAGCTTTTTTTCACAGGATATCTATGATCTGGTGAGAAACTGTGAGATCTTTAAATGATGAAACAAGTGAATATAGGTTTTTTAAATAAGATGGTTTTCATCCGGTGTCCATTCCTGAAAACCAAATCGGGCCGTAGATGCCAACCAGGGATTAAAGGCGCTGATAATAATTTGCGAGACTCTGGGGAACGGACCATACAAATCAGTAATAGACTCTAGCGCAGTAAGGGCACGCTGCCATTTTTGTTTTTCGGCTTTATTATCTATAGTTTGTTCTTTCATCTCGTTCAAAAGTTGGCCCATAGTTTGAGTATCGTTTGTGGTAAGAGCGCTATCAAGTATACGAAAAAAACGGACTGCAATATCGGGGTGGCCTATCTGAATGGCCAATAAAATCATAATCGGAACATGATCCTCCTCTATATTGTATTCTTCAAGCTCATCTTCGTTTAGAAAGCCTATTTTTTTTGATATGTTCATTGCTTTGAACAATTTATAAATTCTTACAAACCTTTTCACCGTTCGGGGAGATCGATCAATAACTCTTGCCAAAGCGCGCATAGAGACCAACTCTTCACTGGTGATTTCAAAACCGGTCGGATCAAATGCATCTGCCTCATCATTATCGTTGGGCTGGTCTGTTTGGATCTCAGCCGATGACATTGGTGGTTCTGGTACAATTGTTTCCTGTATTACATCTTCATTATCAAGAGTTTCATGAATTGATTTTTCAGAATCCTCCTCTTCAGGTTGATTTGTTCTTCCTTCATTATGATTAGATTCGGCAATTGCTTCATTTTTTTGGGAAGATAAGTTGAATTCAAATTCCTGTGGCCCATATACATCTTCAACATTATCCTGGACTACAATTCCTTCAATGAAATCCTGGGTAAGCTGTATAGTTAAAGGTCTAACCCAAAAACTGATCTGAAATATTTTTTCAAGAAATTCTCTTGGTGTGGCTTTTTGCATGCCAATCGTATCGTGGAGCATTTTCCAGCTTTTATAATGATTCTCCTTTGCCAACTTATCATCGTCAGCATCATCAGACCGTATTCCAACCTCGAAAAAATCCTTGTGATGGCTTAATACAGATTGTGCAGCCCATCTTTCATCAACGGCAACCACAACATGAAATAAAGGGAATGCCAGTAAAAGATGAACTGCTTCAAGGACCTGCAATACCTTTTTGCTGTCCTGGACACGATCCAGGTCATCAATGTACAGAATAATTCTGTCAATATGCGGCAGCTCATTTTCAGATTGTCTATCATCCGTTTCAATGTCATTGGCTTTTGGGCGGTCGAGCATTAGTTTGGACAATTTCTCAAAATCCCGACGGATCAGTGCCAGGATACCCAGCTTTGATCTGTAATCTTCACTTGTCGCCCTGTCATTAATATAATCCACAAGGCTTTCCGCAGACCCCAGGTCATCCAGCTTATTTTTTAAGTTCAATATCTCCTGGTCCAGCAGTGCCTTTTCCCTGGTATCATTTTCAATACTTTCGGAAACACGTTTCTGTTCAGTGCGAAGAGTTGCAAGGGCTGTGTTCTTTTGTTCCTCTTCCTCTCGCAAGTCTTCCTGAAGCATTGATTCAACACTTGAGATTTGATTAAAAATGTCAGACGCTTTCATCAACCGGGTTCTTAACCAGATCAACACAGGTGTTGCCAATGCAATAATTTGACCGGTTTCAGACAAAAGGTCATTCCATAAATTCGGATTTTTCAAAACCGCAGGCAGGGCAAAATACACTAAAAGAACGATACCGGCTATCAGCATAAAAGATTTTGTAAATCCGGAATGCCAAATGGTTTTTCCAATGGATCGGCTTTCGCCGACTATTGCTTTGCTCTCCTTTAATAGATTTAAAAGCTCCTCTGTATTATGCTCGCCTTTTTTCAGCGTCTTTGTCATCTCCCCATCTGGAAGCCCCAGAATTTTAGCGGCTTCCGGAAGCAGTGACATTAATTTTTCCCGTGCCTTTTGATTCATGGCAAGCCTTTTGGGAAAAGAACTGATTTGCTTCATTTGGTCATCAATGATTGAATTAATTTTCTCTTCGTGGGTTTTGATTCTTTGTTCAAGATCATTTCGTATTGTTTTTTTGCTTTTTATTTTTTGGGTCAGTTGCTCTCGTCTTTCCTGAGAAATTTCAAGTTTACTGATGAGGTTTCTAAACTCTTTTTCTTTTTTTATTTTCAAAAATTGTTTTTGGAGGGTGTCAAATATATGGTGAACAAGGCTGGCCCAGATATTTGCCTCGTTATAATGCCAGGCATTAAAATCAATTTGGACGATCTGTTTGCAATAAAGCGTTTTATCGCCAGACTCGCTTGTCGCCAGTTCTGTAATCCTATTTTTAAGCTTTTCAATAAAAAAGCTTTTACCCGATCCCCACCGGCCAAACAATCCCAGGGCAAAAGTGACTCGTTCGGACTCATCGTCATGCTCGTCTTCATTTTCAGACAATGCAAATAAATGTGCCATAGCATCAACTTCGGATTTGATCTGGAGCAGATCTGCCCCAAAGGGACGGTCCGGAACCGGACGGCCCGAAAATGCTACAGATAGGGCACGGCTGCTGGAGTCAGATTTTTCCGAAGCCGGTTCTTCTGATGGTTCAGACAGGTCTATATTTCCGGTATCCTTAATATCAGCCTGCTTGTCGCTTTTTAGCTGCTCACTCTTTAAATTAGTCTTGATGTCAGCTTTTGCTCTCATTTGCAGCTTTTCTATAAGATTGAGCCTTTCCTGAACACCGGATGTTAAAATGCTCATCCAAAGAGATTTATCATCCCTTGGAAACATTGACACTATATGGTTAGTGAGTAGATCCATCAGATCATGAACAGAACTGTCCATCAGCCGAGTGAGTTCCTCCAGCCGGATAAGAGTTGAATCCTTGCTGGCCAAAAGAAACCCACCCAGAAAATGCCGGAACCCGATTTCCTCTTTACGGGTCGAATAAATCGCCAACAAACGGGCAGACTCCATGATATTCAATATCTCAGCCGATATGATGTAATTACTCATTTCCGGATCTAAAGAAGGTATCGGCTGTTCTAAAATTTCCCACACCTCTTTTGGAATCTCAATGAGCGAAGATACTTTTTCAATTAATGGAGACACTGATTCGGGCAACCGATTTGAAGAGTATCCCTGTGCCAGTATAATCCATAGTAAAACCTGCACATCCAAAGGCTCCCGGGTTGTCTGTTCGGCCACACGAAATCCGGCACTCAGAAGTTGAGCTACCGGCCGCCCCATATTTAATGGGGCCAGGCTTAGAGCCGGAACATGTGATAGCGCTAAGTCAAAAGGATCATCAGGACTTGTTTCAGAGCGTTCACGAATTAATTGGTTAAGAGACTCGGCTTCCTTAGTTGTTAGTTTAAAGACTCCTCCCTGTGGGGCACGGATAATTGTCATGGTAGACAATTGAGTTTCTTGACTGCTTTTTAGAATATCATCTTTTCGTATCGGGTCTGTAAAACGATGCTTGTAATTGATGAGAACACGCCAGTCGACTCCGCCTTTTGTTTTCTGCTCATAGGGAGAATCTGTGACCAAGCCCCACCCATAAAGACCTGCCTGTCTGCCGCCGCGCCAAAAGTAGACCACGTCACCAGGATTGATCAAATTCCGATATCGTGTCAAAATCCATGTATCACTTTTACCAGGTTCCAGTTTGTCTGCCAGATCAAATCTTTCAGGCATTGCTTGGAAGATCCAATACCGGGGAAGATCAGGTTGTTTGGCCATCAGAATATATCCTTACGTTGCGGTTTTTTAGTGAATTAGCACCTATTTTTATTTCGTATCTCATTTTTGTATTCAACTATCTGAATCAAAGAGTCTTCAGGGAATTCGTCAACTACAAAAGAATGATTCCACTCAGAAACGGCTAAACCAACTTCATGCGTGACAAAAGCTATGATTAGCC
>JAKSAU010001270.1 GCA_022361535.1 Desulfobacterales bacterium | reverse complement strand
CCAATTTCAGGTAATTCTTAGGTGTAAGCCCTGCAAAAGTCTTGAATTCGCGAATAAAATGTGCTTGGTCGTAGTAATTGTATTCAACGATAAAATCAAACCAATCGCGCTGCTTGTTACTAGATCCTAATTTTTCAACTATGGAATAAAATCGGTATAAACGAGCGTATAATTTTGGCGTAATACCCGTGTATTTAATGAATTTTCGTTCGATGGTTTTGTAATTCACCGAAATACTTTCACATAACTGTGCAATGTTGCAATTTCCCTTCGACAAATGAACCTGGTGGATAAACCACAGGAAGCAGTCGTCCGTGTTATGTTTGAGTACCAACTGTAGCAACACTTTCTCAATCAGGTTTATACGTTCAATATCACTGACAGCATTTGAAAAATCGATGTTGTTAAGCTCATTGGCATTAATATCATCCAGCGAATAAGCTTTACTTTTAAGTTCCGACACTGGCATTCCCAGTACGCTGTGAAGTGCATGTGGTAGCAAGCTAACTGCAAGATAGGTAATACCGCCGTCGGGGTACATAGTAACAGGTTTTGTTCGTATAGGACTAATAAAATGTCCCTTCAACTTGTACGATCCTTTGTCGTTTTTCCAAGTGGTATCCGCATTGAAACTAAATATTATTTCGCAGGATGCCATGGCAGGTAAAATATTGATATCACAATCGTCTGATCCCAAAGTACTATCCAGTGTCCAGTAGTAATCCACTACATTTTTCAATATTTTATTCTGCGGTTTATAAATCATTACAAGCTTTGTTCGTTGTAAAAAGTACGAAGCGAATTCTTATAAACTTGATCCAGGTTATGCCAGCGAATGCCTTGAATGGCACCTTCCAGAGCCATCAAATTGTTGATGCAGGCTTGCGGGGTGTGTTCTCTTATTCGCAGCCAGGCTTCCTCGCTACCTAATTCTTTTAAATCATCTAAACTGTTGATGCCTGCCAGTTTCATTCGTCGGGCTAGCTCAGCACCAATATTCTGAATTTTAGTTAATTCACTCATAATTAAAATGTACGCAAAGTTACATATTTGGTTGTAAACTTTGTAGTGTTCTTAAAATTCAATATTTTAATGAATT
>JAKSAU010000019.1 GCA_022361535.1 Desulfobacterales bacterium | reverse complement strand
GGTCACAGGGAAATTCTTTTGGATAAATATACCCGAGCACCTCCAGGTACCTGCTGAGTCTGGACTTGTGTCCCTTTCCGTAAACAACGAAAAAGTTCCATTCCCCAATATAGATGTACAAGGCAGGATGTGGCTAAAACAGCGCCAAAAGGAAAAACGAATTGAAGACAGGCTTAAAATTGACTGCTTCCGCCTGATTGAAGATGCCATCCCGCCAAGGGTGGAAGTCAGCCTTTTTCTGGATGTGGCGGGCAAGGCACGGCAGATCACCCTGGGACCAGTTTATTCTCCTGACCGGTTTATTCCGTTGCGTGTGGACAGTTCTTTGCCTGCAAAACTTGAGCAGGACGGAAGGTTAAAAGTTCAGGTCAGACCGGGAAGATACAGGTTGTCCCTTGCTCTAAGACATATAGCCCCCCTTCACGACATTGAATTTACAAAGCCTGATCACAATGAATGGCCTGACAGGGAAGTCTGGTCATTCAAAGCCCGTACAGACCTGCGGCAAGTTGAAATTTCTGGCGCCTCCCTTATTGATCCCAAGCAAACAGCCATGCCAGGAGGCTGGCAGGGCTACCCGGCATATCTGATGCAGCCCGGAAAAAAACTTATGTTCAAAGAAATCAAGCGGGGTGACCCAAATCCAGCCCCGGACCAACTTTCTTTGGACCGGACCCTGTGGCTGCGATTTGACGGGTCAGGATATTTTATCCAGGACCGTATAAAGGGCAAAAAAAATACAAACTGGCGCCTGGAAATAGATCCGTCTATTCACCCCGGCCAGGTAATGGTAGACGGTAAAGAACAATTGATTACCCGTGAAAAAGACAGCCCCAAACCGGGGATCGAATTACGAAACGGCCGGGTAAACATTCTTGCCAACAGTACATTCCAAAATGGCAATACCAATCTGCCTGCCACAGGCTGGGACCATGATTTTACTAGGGTAAAAGGCCGCTTGCACCTGCCCCCGGGGTGGACGTTGGTCAATGCGTCAGGCATGGATCAGATTCCAAGGACGTGGATAAAAAAATGGACCCTTTTGGATTTTTTCATGGTCCTGATCTTTACCATTGCTTTGGCCAAACTATATTCAAAACCTTTGGCTGCTTTTGCTTTTGTCACTTTGGTTCTGATTTTCCATGAACCAAACGCGCCAAAGTATATATGGCTTGCACTTCTGCTTGGATTTACCCTGCTCAAATATCTCCCGGACGGCCGGTTTAAGCATCTAATCCGTCTTTACCAGGGACTTGCGGTTCTGGCTTTTGTGGTCATTGTCATCCCTTACTCGATCCAGGCGTTGCGTATCGGGATTTATCCCCAGCTTGCCCAGCCCTGGACCTCCATGACCGAATATGCATCCAGGTCCCAGGCCCGGCAGCCAGCACCTATGGAAGCGGATTCTATGCAGCAGGTAGTCAGACCAATGGTAAAAGAAACTGTACGCATGGAGCCTGCAAAACGTATCCGGGAAAAAGGTAAAGACATGCTCATGAGCACTGCAGGGTCTGCTGCCAACACGTACCAGGAGGCCAAGGTAATGCAGTACGATCCCAAGGCCCTTACCCAGACCGGTCCTGGCATGCCATTGTGGCCGCCTTTTGAAACTGTGAACTTTTCCTGGTCCGGGCCTGTAACCCGTGACCAGGCGGTTTCCTTTTACCTCATCGGCCCTAAAACCAACCTGATACTGGCCTTTGTCCGGGTTGGCCTGATTATGTTACTGGCCATGGGTATGTTTGGCATTTCCTATTCCAGGGGAACCGGTATGAAAGCCCAGGGGCTTAAAAAGCTGGTACCTGCCCTGGCCCTCATTCTGGTTTGCCTGGCACCTGTGCCCTCGTCTGCATCGGAGATTCCGCCGGCTCACCTACTTGAGGAATTAGAAAATCGTCTGCTTAAAAAAGACGACTGCTTTAACGCGTGTGCCGATTTGTCCTCTGCGAAGATCACCCTAAGCCGAGACCGTTTATCCATCAAAGCCCAAGTCGATGCAGGTATTGACACAGCAATCCCTATTCCCGGAGATGACAAGCAATGGCTGGCGTCAAAAATACATATTAACGGCAGCCCCGCTCAAGGCGTGTTCAGGAAAAACGGCCGTTTGTGGCTGGTGATCCCAAAAGGGATTCACACTATTTCCATGGCAGGACAGGTTCGAAGCCAGGGCAGCTTTCAGCTCGTGTTTCACCTTAGACCCCGCCACCTGGACATCAAAGTCGAAGGCTGGACCGCAGAAGGTCTTCATGCCGACGGCAGCTTTGATTCCTTAATTCAGTTCAGGCGAATCATTAAATCAGAAAACAAGGAAAAGGAAATATTAGAAACGGGTGTGTTACCGTCTTTTGCACGAATAGAAAGGACCCTTTTGCTCGGAATGGTTTGGAAGGTGCAGACACGGGTAACCCGTGAAGGAGACTTGGGTTCCGGCATGGTTCTTGACATCCCGCTGCTGCCAAAAGAATCCATTACCACACCCGGTATACGGGTGGAGGGGGAGAAGGCCAAAATCAACTTCAGGGCCGGACAGCGCAGTCTATTCTGGGAATCATTTTTAACACCTTCGGACCAGATCAAACTGACCCATATCAACACAAAAGACTGGGCTGAAATATGGAAAGTGGATGTCAGCCCGATTTATCATATGGAGTATTCAGGTATCCCTGTTATTTTCCACAAAACCGGAGACCGGTGGTATCCGACCTGGTACCCCTGGCCCGGAGAAAGCGTGGCGTTGTCAATTACACGCCCAGCAGGCATAGACGGCCAGACTCTGACTATTGAAAAAAGCCTGCTTAAGCTTGAACCGGGACGCACAAGTACAAATGCCATACTGAACCTTTCCATAAAAAGCAGCCAAGGCGGACGCCATACCATCACCTTGCCCAGTGGGG
>JAKSAU010001207.1 GCA_022361535.1 Desulfobacterales bacterium | reverse complement strand
TCAGGAAGATCCCTTCGGCCGTGGGCACGCCTGCTCATATGTGCATAGTAAAGACGGGCCCTGTCCATGAGGATATACAAAAACTGAATATTTTCGTTTGGACCTAATTGAATGCGGTCTCCGCTCACTGGGCTGGACGGCTTTCCCGCCAGCCGTTTCAGTCCCATGAGGGCAGACCCGGCACCTATGGCGGACCCGATAGCCGTAAATACCCCAAAGCTTAACCCGGCTGCGGCTGCATCCAGAACCACACCGACTGAACCACCAAGTAACGCCCCGACAGTTGCCATCTGCTTTTTGGTTAGGCCAAGCATTTCCCAGGTCTGATCTGAGAAAAGGTCATGGCGAAGAATGGAGTATTCAGGCAGGGGATAATCAAATAGATGGTGGCGAAACAAAGAACGGATTCGTTCAAACATCTTTCTTTCTATGTTTCGGACCTCGACCTGATACTCGTTTGTCAGTTTTTCCTTAAGTTCAACCGGGTCTGTTTCGTGGGTCAGTTTTCCGGACAGGGAAAAAGCGATTGCCTTTTCAATCCCGTGGGTAATATATGCGCAGGCCATCCGGTTTCGCTTGTCCCACTCATCTTTAAACGCCTGGATGACCCCTTCAATACCCTGCTCCCAATCCTGATCAATGGCTTTTAAGCTTTCCAGCATCCGGATACGTTCGTAAAAGTCTGCATGATTGGAATTAAACACACGGATCACGTTGAAATATTTCCGGAACTCCTCTTTCCACGAGTCTGTGTAGTCTCTGTCCCTTGATTTGGCATTGATTACAGCCAACCTGGGCTGCCCGGTCAATCTTAGAATTTCCATTTCAGCAAGATCATCTTCCCTTACCGGTCGAGATCCGTCTACCACATATATAATCCCTGCGCCTTTGGCCACCGGGGTCAACAATTCGCATTCATCTGCAAAAAACGGGTCTTTCTCAAAAGCTTTAATAAACCGGTTGATGATATCTTGTCCCGGATTTTCCCGGAACCACTCCAGGGTCTGTCTTGGGACCTGGAAACCCGGTGTATCAATAAAGCGGATGATTTGCCTGCCGTCGATCCTGACCGTATAGGATTTTGAAACCGTTGTTTCACCGGGAACTGCACTGACCTTTATCTGGTCATCCTCAGTAAGTGTGGATACCACTGAAGATTTACCCTCATTGGGATGCCCAAGAACCGCAAACTCAGGTATGGCTGTCATCACATCCACCTTTCTAAAACAATATCCGGATCATTCAACTGCGAAACAGCAGTTTTCCAAACCTGATAATTTATATCCTGGCTGTCCACAACCATCGTATCTTCACCGGGTGTCCGGGTAACAATGATCCATATTGGGGAGTTTGAAAAAACCTCTTTTTTAACCTGTACAAAGTAATGAAGCAGTCCCCGGATGGGCGGTTGCCACACTTCCTGCAGTATCACCACAGGTCCGTTTCCGTAAACTTTAGCCAAATCAGACAAAGATGACTCATCCTGCTTAAAGTCAAACATGATAAGCCCCACATCAGATATGGTCAGGCCAAGCTGACGCTCAAGGCCTTCACAAATTTTCTCCATTTCCTTATCCGGATACCCTCTGGAT
>JAKSAU010000653.1 GCA_022361535.1 Desulfobacterales bacterium | reverse complement strand
TGCAGATTGTCAGGTCGAAAACCTATATCATGTATCCAGGCTTGAAAGCGCCAGCTTAAATGCTTTAAGTGCCAGTACAGCACAATGATGCTCTTTTTCAGGAAGGGTTTTCAGATAAGTGATGATTTGCTTTGAATCAATATCTAATGCTTGGGCAGTTGTTTTATCTTTAACCAATTCAATGATTGTATTGGCACAGGCATGCGTGTAGATACAACCTTTAATATCATATGACACAGCAGATAGTTTATCCTTGTCTGTCATAATAAAAAATTCAATGGTATCACCGCACTCCCTGCTGGCTTTACCGTATCCGTGGCTTTTGTGAACCGATTCCTGGTAATCTCTTTTCATGGCCATTTCAAGAAATTCGAGTGAATGATCGTTCCAGAAATTAAACTCTTTTTGTTTTTCTTCCATATTTGTATCTGCCGCGTTATATGGTTGCTTCATTGACGCTAAATGATAAGCTGGATTTGTAAATTTGCAAGGGTACAGTGATAACACATTTACCTTTGGCACTTAAGCTCATTTGTAACGGAAATCGGCATTAGGCGTATTTTGGGAAAAAATGTGGCAGTCGCTTCCGGGATAAACGAGCCGGATTCTGTGTAAGTAGTTGTCCTGGAAAGAGCCACCTTAATTTTTGAGGTTCTTTGGCGAAGTTACTTCATCCACGAGATGAAGGATGGACCGGTAAGAGATAACTGAATTCACAGACAGGCCTATTTCACAGGTTTTGCTTGTTGAATATCCGGCATCACAAGTGCAGACGTGTTCACTGAGACCTTCTAAAGCAGAACGGTTAAGCTCTGGAAAGTTAAATCCGCGGTCCCCGGCAAATCCACAGCAGTATATCTCTTTTGGCCAGACAACATGAGTTGCGCATTTCTTTGCCAGTTCATACAGCTTATCTTCCAATCCCATTTTCCGTGTGCTGCAGGTTGGGTGTACGGCAACGGTGATATTTTTAGCATTAAAATCCAGACGGTCCACAAGAAAACAAAGAACAAATTCCACAGGTTCATACAGGCTAAGTCGCTGGTCCAAGGTGTTCTTCATCCGTTGAAGACAGGGGCTGGTGTCGCAAAGAATTGGCAGGGCTCCATTATTTGTTGCTTTTAACAGTGTATGTGACAGTTCTTGTGCCTTTTTATCGGCCTGGTCCATAAAACCTTTGCTTTCAAATGCCTGGCCGCAGCATAACTGATCCAGACTATCGGGATAAATTACTAGAT
>JAKSAU010000094.1 GCA_022361535.1 Desulfobacterales bacterium | reverse complement strand
GTGTGCTGCTGATCGTGATTGCAGCAGCCGGATTTGGGGCTGTGCTCGGCATTTCCAATGCTTATGTGGATACGACCCCGACGCTGGATCTGGCAAAGATTGAAAACCAGCAGCAGACGTCCTTTATCTATGATGTCAATGGCAAGCAGGTCACCACCTTTACCGGGCTGGAAAACAGGATTTGGGCTAGCATCGACGAGATCCCGCCTATGCTTCAAAATGCCTTTGTCGCCATAGAGGACGAGCGCTTTTACACCCATCCCGGCGTTGACATCAAACGTATCTTTGGCGCGTTCTTTAGCAATCTCACCACCGACAAGACCCAGGGTGGCAGCACCATTACACAGCAGGTCATCAAGCTGAGGCTCTTAAGCTCAGAACAAACCTACAAAAGAAAGCTACAGGAAGCATACCTCGCTCTCCAATTGGAGACGCAGTACAATAAAGGCCAGATTCTGGAAACTTATATGAACACCATATTTTTAGGATCTTCCAATTATGGCGTAAAGGCAGCGGCCAAGGACTATTACGGAAAAGAGCTCAGTGAACTCACCATCCGAGAGTGTGCTATGCTGGCAGGCACTGCAAACAGCGGCTACCTTTATGATCCGAGGCAAAATTATCATTATCGCGAAAAAGGAAGGGAAAACACCGATAAAAGGACCGATTTAGTACTGGATCGTATGTACCGCAACGGATTTATCTCAAAAGAAGAGCTGGACGCTGCCAAATCAGAAAATGTCCATATCCTAGAAAAAAGTAAAAAACAGCAGCTCTATGATATGCCCTACTTCCTCGAATATGCCGTTCGTGATGTGATTACCCATTTCCTCCGTGAGCGCAATCTGCAGGATACCTCTGCCAACCGCTCGGCCATCGAAAATGAACTGCGCACCAGCGGCTATCACATCTACACCACCGTGGATCCAACCATCCAGCATACGGTGGAAGAGTCCCTCTATAATTGGGATGAATATCCAAAGCTGAGGCACGCATCCGACTCCACGCAGATCGTTAAAAACCCCGATGGCTCCACCCAGGAGATTATCCAGCCCCAGGCTGCGGCTGCGGTCTTTGACTACCGTACCGGACACCTCAAAGCCATTGTCGGCGGACGCGAAGCACCCAAGGCCCGAAAGACACTCAACCGGGCAGCGCTCAACAATCCCATGCCGGTGGGCTCTTCTATCAAGCCTCTGGCGGTCTATGGCCCTGCGCTAAACAAAGGCGCTTCTCCTGGAAATGTTGTCTTGGACCTTCCCCTTCCTGTGACGGGCTGGAGAAGTGCTGGCAATCCTAAAGAATACCCCAGCAACTATGATGGCGGAAAATTCTTAGGACCCATTACCATTCGAGAGGCGCTTACCCGTTCTGTCAATGTTGCTGCTGCACGCATACTGGTAGACACGGTGACTGTAGAAGAATCTTACAACACACTGATCAGTCTCGGTATCAATGCCGATGGCATAAGCAAGGATCCTGCAGGGTTGGCTTTGGGTACGTCCGGCATCTCCCCGGTTCAAATGGCTGCAGCCTTTGGGGCTATTGGCAATAAAGGGGTGTATGT
>JAKSAU010000318.1 GCA_022361535.1 Desulfobacterales bacterium | reverse complement strand
CCCCAATCAGCCGGGGCCTTGCCCGGGCCGGTGTGCTTTGACCTGGGCGGGGCCGAGCCCACGGTGACCGACGCCGCTTTGGTGTTGGGCCTTTTGGACCCGGACTATTTCCTGGGCGGCCAGATGAAGCTGAGCGCGGACAAGGCCCGCGAAGTTTTGCAGGCAAAGGTGGCCGAGCCCTTGGGCGTCAGCCTGGAAGAGGCGGCCCTGGCCATCAAGAAAAATATCGACCAGGCCATGGGCGATCAGCTGGTCAGGATGAAACAGGACATGGGTCCGGAATTCGATCCCCTGTTAGTGGTTTATGGCGGAGCCGGACCGGCCCACATCTGCGACATCGCGGCCAGGGCCGGCCTGAAAAAAATCGTCATAACCCCCTTCTCGGCGGTGTTCTCGGCCTTTTCATCCCTGAGCATGGACGTGGGGCATCTTTATTACCGACGGGTGAACCGCAACCTGGACGACCCGGAGCTGGGCGCGGTGTTGGCCGGGGAACTGGCCGACATGGAAGAGGAAGCCAGGCGCGATATGCGCGGCGAGGGTTTTGCGCCTGAGGAGATCGCTTACGGTCTGGAACTGTTGATCCAACCGGCCGAGGGCGGACCCGAGGTCAAGATCGCAGCCGCGGCTGGATTGGCGGAGGACGCAAAGGCCTTGGCCGAGGTGGAAAGCAAAGCCAGGGCGGAGTTGGCCTTAAACGGGTGGAAAGGGGACGGGCCCTTGCTCCTGGGCACCTTGGGTCTTTTCGCCCAAGCGGCGGCGCCCCATTATGAGTTCCCTAAAATGCCAGCGGCTGCCAACAAGCTGGAAGAGGCTGTCAAGGGAGAGCGCTCGGTGTTTGTGCAGGAGGGCGGCCAGGCCAGCCAGGTGCAGGTCTATGACCTTGAACTCATGGGTAACGGCCACAGCCTGAAGGGCCCGGCCCTGATGGAATCCGAACACACCACGGTCTATCTGCCTGCCGGCTGGAGCCTGAAGGTGGATGAATACAACAACCTGCTGCTGGAGGAGGTCTGATCATGAAGGTGAGGATCACGGAATATCTTGAGGTGGACCTTGCCCAGGAGCAGT
>JAKSAU010000821.1 GCA_022361535.1 Desulfobacterales bacterium | reverse complement strand
GAAAAAGCCTTTACGGCAGTACTTAATGCCATGGGAGGCTCCAACTATATTCACCATGCCGCTGGGATGCTTGAATCTATGCTGGCCGTGGCACACGAGCAGTTTGTCATTGATGATGAGATAATAGGAAATGCCTGCAAGGTTCTCAAAGGCATAGACGTGGACGAGGAGCATCTGGCCATGGAAGTTATCGACTCCGTGGGCCCTGGCGGGAATTTTATGACCGCTCCCCATACCATGAAGCACATCCGCAGCGAGTACTACAATTCCAACGGGGTGACTGACCGGAAAAGCCGGGATAAATGGGAGACCGAAGGGTCTTTGGACGCCCGCCAGCGGGCATTGAAAATTGCCAAAAAACTGTTGGAAAATAACAAATCCTATATTCCCGCAGACGTGGATCAGGCCATCCGGGAAAACTATAACATTATCCTGCCAGCATAAGGAGTGCATCATGACAGACTTTCACACCATCAGAGAATGCCTGGTCAGCCTTGACGACAATCATCTGATCGATTTGATCAAAAAAGCCCTGGAAGATGGGGCTGCACCGGCCGATATTTTGAACCAGGGGTTAATTGCTGCTATGGATATTGTAGGTGAACGCATGGAAAACGGGGAAATGTTTATCCCTGAAGTCCTTATGGCAGCCCAGGCCATGTCCAATGGCGTGGATATCCTCAAACCCCTGCTTGGGGAAGACGGTACCTCGGACAAAGGCCGGGTGATTATCGGCACGGTCCAGGGTGATTTGCATGATATCGGGAAGAATCTTGTAGCCATGATGATGGAAAGTGCAGGCCTTACGGTCCATAACCTTGGGGTGGATATCACTCCTGAATCCTTTATTGAGGCCATACGAGAAAATAATGCAGATATTCTTTGCCTGTCTGCCCTTTTGACGACCACAATGCCGATGATGAAGCAGACAGTAGATGCAGTAATTGAAAGTGGTTTAAGAGACCAGGTGAAGATTATGGTCGGCGGCGCACCGGTTACCCAAGCGTTTGCCGATGAAATTGGGGCTGATGCCTTTGCCCCTGATGCAGGCTCTGCAGCTAAACAGGCCAAAGCCCTGGTGGCATGATAATAAAAAGAATCTGTTAAAATAATTTGGGAGGCGGGTTTTGAATTACAATAACCAAGCGCTTGGTTTTATTCAAGATACGTGCTGGGAAAGGTTGCCTTATGAGGTGCAGCATCAGGCCAAACGATGTCTGTTGGATGCCTTAGGTGCATTGATAGCAGGCCACAACACGCCAGTGGGGGAACTGATGGAAAATCTGGCGAAAGATCAATTTCCCGGAGATCATGCCCAGATCCTCGTTTCCGGTACCCGTGTATCAGCAACTGGCGCAGCCCTTGCCAACGGGTTTGCAGGCAATGCCCTGGATATTGATGACGGCTACCGCCCTACTATGGGGCATCCTGGAGCCTGTGTGCTTCCTCCGGCTCTGACTGCCTCTCAATTAGCAAACTCTTCTGGAAAAGATCTGCTTACGGCACTCGTTGTAGGGTATGAAATTGGCACCCGGGCCGGAAAGATTCGTCATGCCACCTATGAGACGTATCATTCTTCAGGATCCTGGGGTGCCATTGCAGGTGCGGCTGTTGCCGGAAAACTATTATGCCTGGACAAAGACATCCTGCAACATGCTCTTGGTGCAGCTGAATATCATGCTCCCATTGCGCCTATGATGAAATGCATTGAGGTGCCCGGCATGGGTAAAGACAGTATCGGCTGGGGGTGTATGGTGGCGGTTATGTCGGCAATCATGGCTGAAAAAGGGTTTACCGGAATTAACCCGTTGTTTGATGACACCCCTGAACCTGAATGGGTCCAATCTCTTGGCAAAACTTGGGAAACCCTCAATCTTTATTTCAAGCCCTATTCTGCTTGCCGCTGGGCGCAGCCCGGGATAGACGGTGTCCTGAAATTGGTAGAAGAGAACGGTATTCTGCCTGGCGAAATTAAAACCATAACGGTTTATACCTTTAAAGAGAGTGCCGCACTGAGCACCGCTTACCCTGAAAATACAGAACAGGCCCAATATAATATCGCATTTCCCATTGCTGCGGCACTCCTGGACGGAGAAGTGGGACCTGCTCAGAATTTGCCGCCAAGACTTTTGGATGCGGAAATCAGGGCGACCATGGATAAAGTTGCTATTGTGGCTCAGCAACGGTTCCAGGAAAATTTCCCTGCGAAGGCAGAGTCAGAAGTAGAGATTGCCACCCATGATGGTCAAGTATATAATTCCGGGGTGATGGGAGCTCGTTGGGAGGCAACTTGTCCGCCGTCTGACAATGAACTGGAGAATAAGTTTAATTGGTTGGTAGAACCTGTTCTAGGAAAAGGAAAGGCAGATCGTCTTGGTGAAACTATTTTTAGTCTTGACCAGGCTAACGATCTGGATGAGTTTTTTAGCCTTTGCATGAGATAGAGAATGGCGTTTAAACTGAACAAAAAATGGTATTCAAGTGAAGAATATGGATTACCAGATAAAAATGAAGGGTTTACTGCAGGCATAGCCAATATCTGTCCCCAAACCGGCCATTTATTCGCTAACCAGGAGAGAATGATTGACGCCTTGGATATTTTTTCAGCCGAAGGGGTAAATCTTGCACTGTTTCCGGAATACGGTTTGTCCGGAGCGTTCTGGGACGACAGGGAGCGGTGTGCCGCTCATATGGCTGATGCTACACTGGACCGCATTCTGCCCTGGTTAGAAGAAAAAGTTCGGCCATATATTAATGATACTCTAAAATATGTGGTTGTAAACGGGCCGGTGCCTGACGGCTCTGGGAAGTTTTACAATACCACGCTGGTCATGGACAGTTCGGGTGCCTCCCTGTCCCATGACCAGACTTATAAAAAGAAGTTTTTGCCAGGGGCCGAGAAAGAACACATTGTTTCAGGGCTGGATGATTTTCTTGTTCTGGACACCCAATGGGGACGGATGGGGTTCCTCACCTGCTATGATATCTGTTTTCCTCAGCCCCTGACTGACCTGGTTTATAACCGGGGTATCGATATCCTAGTGGTGCCCGCAGCCTGGCGGCGCCAAGGGGTACGAGCATATTCCGGAATGGGAATTCATGATAGCGAGTTTTATCATAGGCAGTGGGAGATCCTTCTGCCAGCACTTGCCACGCAATATCAGATCTGGATTTTGGCTGCCAACGGGATCGGCCCTCATGCCAAACCAAACACAGCGTATTGTGGAAGATCCGGTATCTGGTCACCGTCTGGCATCAATTTAATATTAGGGTCTGACCTGGAGGAAGAGTTACTGATACTAAAGAATATCGATATCCAAACGGCCCTGAAAGTGGAGCGGGCAGATTTTGGATGTGTTGAAGACTATCAAAAGGTCCAACAGGCGCTTGAAGAAAAGAGTTCATAATCCTTGCGGCAGGTTATAGTGTTTTTTAACTATGTTTCCGATTGGCCTGGTGAACAAGGGCAGCCCATATACTAATACCGGCCCGTTTATTCTAAGAAGCGGCTGCCGAATTTTCTGTAAAAAATCCACCTGATGCCGTCTTCTTAGAATAAACGAGCCTAAGTGCTCATACGGCAACACCTTCATTTGAGGGTGTTACCGACAATTAATCTATCCGTATTAAAAAAACATATTTTAAGAACCCCTTACATGAGAAGGCCTGTCAATAAATATTTTTTTGCTTGTGAATTGTTTGATCCGCCCAAGGCTTTCTGGCGGATCTTTACTTTTGGCAGCCGGTGATTATGATTGTTGGGTGACTTGAATTTGAAATTACCCTTAGGACGATCATGAAAAATAATCCCGCTGTCATTGCAGAGATAAAAGATAATTTTGAAGAAAACGCACCTTTGGTGCCCTTTAGCCCCTTGCCGGATCAAAACCGGACTAAGGAACTGGACCGGATAATAGTTCGGGGTGCTAAGGAACATAACCTTAAAAATATAGATGTAGAAATTCCGAAAAAACGCCTGGTCGTGGTAACGGGCGTATCAGGATCCGGTAAATCCAGTCT
This sequence comes from Desulfobacterales bacterium, assembly GCA_022361535.1. The sequence continues at coordinate 1,543 of JAKSAU010000821.1, read as the reverse complement.
TGCGTTTGACACCATCTTTGCAGAAGGGCAGCGCAGATATGTGGAATCTCTTTCATCCTATGCCCGCCAGTTTATCGGGCAGATGGAAAAACCCAGGTACGACACCATTCGCGGACTTTCTCCCACCATTGCCATTGAACAAAAGGCCGCATCCAAAAATCCAAGATCTACCGTAGGGACCATCACGGAGATATACGATTACCTGCGGGTCTTGTTCGCCAGAGTCGGCACACAATATTGCTATAAATGCGGAAGCAAAGTGGGGCGGGGTCATGCCCAGGCAATGGTTTCCCAGATTATGGATCTGCCGGAAGGCTCAAAAATCCTTATCCTTGCCCCTATCGTAGAGAACCGGAAAGGGGAGCACCGGGACCGGCTGGAAGAATTGAAGCAGGAAGGTTATGCCCGGGTACGTGTGGACGGTGTTGTTCAAGATCTTGAGAATGCCCAGAGCCTGGCTAAAAATAAAAAACACCATATAGAAGTGGTCATAGACCGCCTTGTGGTTAAATCAGGCGGGAAATTTGAAGAACGGCTAACCGATTCCGTGGAAGCCGCGTTGAAATTGGGGAGCGGTCAGCTCATCGTCCATATGATGGGCAGAGAAGATCTTAAAATGAGCGAGGCCCGGTCCTGCTGCGGTATTGCCTACCCTGAACTTACCCCCCAGATATTTTCATTTAACTCACCCCTTGGCATGTGCCAGGACTGCAACGGTATTGGAACGCTTCTGGCCATGGATCCGGACAAGGTGGTACCGGACCCCAATCTGAGCATCCGTCAGGGGGCGGTCGTGCCATGGAAAAATTACTTTATCAAGAATCCAAGATTCAGGAACGATAATTCCTGGGGCAGAAGCCAGTTGATTGCCATGGAGGAACAATGGGGTATTGATTTTGACAAACCCTGGAAAGACATGCCCAAAAAGCATAAAGATCTTCTACTCTATGGTTCCCGCACAAAACAGATGACGGTGAATTGGAATTCGGCCAAGATCCAGGGAGAATTCACCCGGACCCATGAGGGGCTTATCCACACGTTGATGCGGCGGTACCAGAATACTCAGTCTGAACATCAGAAACGGTATTATGCCAACTTCATGACCGCAGCCACATGCCCGGCCTGCAAAGGAAGGCGGCTTAAAGATGAAATCCTCCACGTTATGATCAACGGCAAATCCATCATTGATGTAACGGAAATGACGGTAAAGGAAGCCTATGCCTTTTCCAAAGGACTAAACTTGGAAGGGAACAAACGGCTGATTGCCGAGGAACTGCTCAAAGAAATTTCAGACCGTTTAGGCTTCCTGGTAAATGTAGGACTGGATTATCTATCTTTGGACCGGTCCGGGCCGACCCTTTCCGGCGGGGAATCCCAGCGAATCCGTCTGGCATCCCAGGTGGGCTCTGAATTGACAGGTGTTCTCTATATCCTTGATGAACCGTCCATCGGGCTCCATCAGAGGGATAACATTAAACTTCTATCAACACTCAAGCATTTGCGGGATATTGGCAATACGTTGCTTATTGTAGAGCACGATCAG
>JAKSAU010000156.1 GCA_022361535.1 Desulfobacterales bacterium | reverse complement strand
TTTTGGATAAAAGCGTATATCCTGAAATTCATCATGGACAACTGGCGGATGGTGAAAATCGGGACCACCCAAGGTCAGCGCAAACTGTTTTTCAGACTTAAAAAAGAAAAACAGCGCCTGATTGAGCAGGGGTTTGATCCTAAACCCAAGCTTTTATCTGAGCGGCTCGGGGTTTCGGAAAAAGAGGTTGTGGATATGGACCAGCGTCTTGCCAACTGGGACTTATCCCTGGATGAACCACTTAAAAGTGATTCCAACACAGAACGAATTGAGTTCATAAATGTAGAATCAGACTCTTCTGAAGACCGGGTAGCTAAAAAAGAGATTGAGGACATCCTTCACACCAAGGTTAAAGAGTTCAAGAAAACCCTGAACGACAGGGAGCTGGATATTTTTGAACGAAGAATATTTTCAGATTCGCCCCAGACACTCCAGGAAATCGGGGAAGTTTATTCTATTTCCAGGGAACGGGTCAGGCAGATTGAAAATAATATCCTCAAAAAAATGAAGGCGTTCTTTAAAAAGGATATGCCCGATTTTGACATGTACGACCATACCCAATAGACTTATACCTCATACATAAAAAGGTAAGCGGTTCATGAAAAAGCTCATTGTTTGTACCCTGATCGCAAGTTTACCCTTTTTCTATTTGGCAGGATGCGTCCAGGGCCCGGCAAGACCGGCCACGGGTCAAAGCATGTCTGCACCTGGACCAGACGGATTGGTACAGGATCAGGACGCTGATCTGCCCTCTCTATATTTTTACCTTAAAGCCAGGCGTCTTTTGAACAAAGAAGAAGTTGCCCAGGCTGAAGCAGCATTGAAAACCGCACTTGAAAAAGACGATGATTCCTCTTTTTTGCACCGGGAATATATCCGAATTCTTCAAAAGCAGAAGAAAAATGAACAGGCTCTGGAAATGGCGGAAAAACTGGTGGCCAAGGATCCGAACAATGTTGACAATCTGCTTGTTCTTGCCCGAATGAAAAAAGGTGAGGATGAAGACCTAACAGAACTGTTTCGCCAAATTCTCGAACTGGACCCGGGCAACAAGGAAACCTTTCTGCGTCTTGGGAAGATATACATGGACGGTGAAATGGACCAGGAAGCACTGGCCCTTTTTACCAAAATGGCAAATGTATTTCCCGATTACTATGTGGCCCATTTTTACCTTGGTGAAGCCATGCTCATGACAGGAAAACACGACCAGGCGGAGGCGGCTTTCCTGAAATCCTTAGAGTTGGAGCCAGAACTTGTAGAACCCCGTTTCAGATTGGTGAATATTTACCGGACCAGGGGTGCGGTAAAAAACCAAGAGAAAATACTTAAGACTTATAATGATATCCTGGAAGTGGAGCCGGGAAATGACCGCGCTATTCTTGAACTGGCCTTGTTCCATTACAAAAATAAAAATTTTAAAAAATCAGATCCCCTGTTCGCCCAATTAGGCCAGGAGGTTAAAAAAAATCCACGTCTTGTGATGACCGCTGTTGAGACGTTTATTTCGAACAAGCGGTATGAGGATGCCACCATTGTCTTCTCCCAGCTTCGCAAGGTGGACCCGGCCAATACCAACCTGAATTTTTTTCTTGGTATGTCATATGAGGCCATGGAAATCCCGGACAAAGCCATTGAGTACTACCTCAAGGTTACCCCTGATCATCCCCAGTATAAAAAAACCATCTTGAGCATAGCCTTTTTATACCGGGATAAAGGAAAAACCAATGAGGCTGTACGGTTTCTGGAACAACACCACAAGCAAAGTCCTGCAGACATTGATATCATCTCCTACCTTGCCTCGTTTTATGAAGAAGAAAACCGGTATGATACCGCTATGACCCTGCTTCAAAAGGCATTGAAGGACAATCCTGACAATACCACTCTGCTGTTCAAATTAGGCGCAATCCAGGACAAGGCAGGCTTACGCCAGGACTGCATTAATACAATGAAAGCCCTGATACGGGTAGATCCTAACCATGCCAGCTCATTAAACTACCTGGGATATACCTATGCAGAAATGGGAATCCTTCTTGACGAAGCATTGGATCTTATAAAACGTGCCCTGGAAATACGCCCCGGAGACGGATATATCACGGACAGTCTGGGCTGGGTCTATTATAAAAAACAAGAGTATGACCAGGCTGTCATTTATCTTGAAAAAGCGGCTGAAATCTCAAAATATGAAACTGTGATCGCAGCCCACCTTGCAGACGCCTATGTCAAAACCGGCCAACTGGAAAAAGCATTGGCAACGTATAAACGCGCCCTGGAAAATGCCGAAGATGACCAGGAAAAAGAAATCCGGGAAATCAAAGAAAAAATAAAACAACTGGAAGGCAATGGGGAATGACAGGTAGAAGAAGGCTTGCCCATCTCTTTTACCTGCTCCTTTTCGGCTTGGTTACCGGATGTATAGCAGTTGCCCCCCAAACAAATCCCCAACAAGATGAAAAAGCACTGGCACTCATTGAACAGGCCAAAACATTCAACTCAGGTATAAAGACATCTAAAGGGGTTGGCCGCCTGATACTGAAACAAGGCTATCAAAAAGAGTATTATAAGATGGCCTGGGCAGCCCAGACACCAAATCGGCTTCGCCTGACCCTGCTTCTATCAGGCCACCCTGTAGAAACCATCGCCGCATCAGGAGATTGGGTTTATTTTATTTCTCATACGGGACGGCACAAGCGGCACTCAGCAGTATCTACCGACCCGGACTTAGATCCCTATATAAACATCCCTGTCCGGTTGTCTGAGATGATCTCTTTGCTGCTGGGCCAAATACCAATCAGACCCTTTGACCGAGCCTGGATGTCTCCGGAAGCGCCAAACTTGGTCATGGCAACCGCGTCTTTTTCACCCCATTTCCAGGAACTGCAGTTTGATGAAAGCGGTCGTGTTCTCAGGTACAGATTACTGAATACAAACAAAGAGCTTGTTTTCGGTATCTGGTATGCAAAATTTAAGGAAAAAGACGGATTTGACCTGCCGTCTGCCATAACCATCCGGGACAAATCAGGCCGCAGCCTTGATATTTCTTTGGCCGGACTGACTCCTAATGTAAAGGTAAAAGAATCCACGTTCAGGTTGACAGGATCAGGATCGTGATCATTATGTAAATGGATTTTTATTAATACCATTTCTCATAAGGAGAACATACATATCATGATCCACGGTAGCGTAGACGATGCTAAAAAAGGCCAAGGTTGTCCTTCACAGGGTGGCGGCGGCGACATGGCAAGAAAACAGCAGGAACAGCAGGCAATGATCAAGGCCAATCTGGCCAAAATCAAACATAAGATTTTCGTATTATCAGGTAAAGGCGGCGTAGGTAAGAGTTCCGTGTCTGCCAACCTGGCGGCAAGCCTCTCTAAGAGAGGGTATAAAACCGGGCTTATGGATGTAGATGTTCACGGTCCTTCCATTGCCCAGATGTTTGGTATGAAAGACCTTCTGGACATCACCCCGGATCAGCAGATGCTTCTGCCCAAACAAATCAACGAAAACCTAAAGGTCGTTTCTGTCCAGGCCCTGATGCAGGATAAAGACCAGGCGATTATCTGGCGCGGCCCTGCAAAAACCGGTATGATTCAGCAGTTTGTAGGCGCAGTTGACTGGGGTGAGCTTGACTTCCTCGTTATTGACGCCCCTCCGGGCACAGGAGATGAACCCCTCACAGTTATCCAGACCATCCCTGAAGCCGAAGGTGTAATCGTAACCACCCCCCAGGAAGTCGCCCTGGCTGACATCCGTAAATCCATTTCATTTTGCAAAACCGTAAAAATGAAGACTTTGGGTATTGTAGAAAATATGGCAGGTTTTTCCTGTCCCCACTGCAACGAGCACATTGACTTGTTCAAAAACGGTGGCGGCGAAAAAACTGCCAAGGCCCAAGGATTGAATTTCCTTGGCTCCATTCCTTTTGACACCCGGGTTGTCGCATCCGGCGACAGTGGTGTTCCCGTTATGCTGGGAGATGAGGACAGCCAGTTTACCCAGGCATTCACAAAGGTTGTGGATA
>JAKSAU010001239.1 GCA_022361535.1 Desulfobacterales bacterium | reverse complement strand
TGTTTTGAGGGGTTGCCAGTGTTCTAAATCCCTTAATGCAAAAGCCTTCCAGGGACCAGATCAACAGAACCAACTATATCACTAATCCCTGGAGATTGCCAAGGGTTCTTATCCAATCCATCCCATGCCCTGATCAACAGGACAAACTTTTGAAAATAAGTATTTAGGATCTACCGTCACTTAAAAAGTGACATCAGACGTATTTTATTAGAGCAAAGCCCAATGGTAAGCGTAACACTTTGTATTTATGTGGTAATTTGAAAAGTTCGCTGAAAAAAGGCGACAGCTTTTTCTGTGATGGCAGATTCGGAGTTTCTAAACGCGATGGTCCGGTTCAGGAAAATTGCATTTAAACATACCGGCCCGTTTATCCCGGAAATGGCTGCCGAATTATTTTTTAAAAATCTGCCTGATGCCTTTTTCCGGGATAAATGGGCCCGAGTGCCAAACTTAAATGTCCTGGGTTCTTATTTTACTGTGCTTGGCTCCGCAAGTTTGGTTCCCAAAGCAGTTTGTGTTACCATAGCCCTCGAAAAAATGGAGGACAGGACATTAATGGCGGACAACAGAAGCAAGACGATTTTTGTATTTACAGGCCAGGGAGCCCAATACCACGGTATGGCACATCTGTTATACGATACAGAGCCTGTATTCAAAAATACAATGGATGAGTTGGATGCTATTGCAAAAAACAAGACCGGTAGCTCTGTTACAGGTTTTCTGTATGGGGAATCCGGAGAAAACAGTTCTCAAATGGCCTTCGATGATATTACCATTTCCCATCCGGCCTTATTCATGGTTCAGTTTTCCTTGGCTAAAACCTTAATTCATTGTGGTGTTAAGCCGGACTTACTTTTGGGAACCAGTTTGGGAGAGTTTGTGGCAATGGCTGTGGCCAAGGTGATGACCCCTGAAAAGATGCTTTCCGCCATTTTGGAACATGCACGTCTTGTTAAAGCGTCTTGTCCGCAAGGTAGTATGGTTGGTGTCTGGGACTGGCACCAAAGATATGAAATTGATAAAGCGCTATATAACCAGGTCAGCCTTGCTGCGGTCAGCTCTCCAAAGCACTTTGTTTTGTCCGGTGATTTAGGCCCTATGCAACAGGTTATTGCCCACCTGGAAAAGGCCGATACGCTGGTACAGCCGCTTCCCATTAAATACGGGTTTCATTCTCCGGCCATTGAACCGGTCCAAACCCCCTGGAAAGAAAAGCTAAAAACCATTATTCAGGATGCTGGCGGACTTAATTCACCAATGATAGATATGCTCTCCTGCTGCACAGGTGGCTTTGTCCGGCAACCGGATATAGACTTTCTTGTCCGCATTGGCCGGGATCCCATTTTTTTGCCTAACACTCTGGAAGTCCTTGTTCGTCGATTGTCAGAGCAATCTTTACCCCCGTTTTTGAATATTATAGATCTGGGGCCTGGCAGTTTTACTTCCGGGTTTATCCGCCAGAATAAGATTTTGAAACCTCCCTTGAACGTATTTAGGGTGATGACCCTGTTTGGAAATGAAATAAAAAACTTGGAAAAAATTAAAACGAAAGTGATTTCATCATGAGTGTTGCAGTCGTTTTCCCCGGCCAGGGATCCCAGCGCAAAGGCATGGGCAGAAATCTATTTGACCGGTTTGATGATATTGTCCGGGAAGCAGACCAGATCCTGGGATATTCTGTAAAAGAATTATGTTTAAAAGATCCGGATCAACAGCTTGGTTTGACTCAATATACCCAACCGGCATTGTTTACTATAAATGCCATGTCCTGGGAGGCGCTAAAAGAAGATGGGGCTGCTCTGCCTGATTATTTTGCAGGTCATAGCTTAGGTGAGTACAATGCCCTTGTAGCTGCAGGTGCCATATCCTTTTCCTCAGGGCTTAATTTGGTTAAAAAAAGGGGAGAATTAATGGCCCGGGCAAAAAATGGTGGTATGGCTGCCATTATCGGACCCGGGGAAGACCAAATACGGGAATGCCTGGACAAAAACAAGATTAAAAATGTATCTGTTGCCAATTTGAATACTCCTTCCCAGACGGTTATTTCAGGCAGTAAAGCAGGTATTGAAGCGGCAAAGCCCATATTTGATGCCCTTGCAAAGACGAGGTATGTTATCCTGAATGTTTCAGGTGCGTTCCATGCCCCGCCCATGGCTGACGCGGCCCGGGAGTTTAAGGCATACATGGATGAGTTTGAGATCGGAAACCTGAAAATCCCTGTAATATCAAATGTCCTGGCTCGACCATATCCTAATGGTGAGACCCGGGAACTGCTCTGTGCCCAGATGACTGCTCCGGTGCGCTGGATGGATTCCATCAGGTACATGTCTGATCAAGGTGTAAAGGAGTTTATAGAGGCAGGCCCTGGAAAAGTTTTAACCAATATGCTCAAATCCATACTTGTTTAGCTGTTGCCATGTTAACTTTACCTAAAAACGAAGTTCACCTCTATTACACACAGGCAGACTCAATTTCATCTGACAAACTCCTTGGCAGGTACAGGGCGGTGCTCAGCCCGGAAGAGATCCTGAAAGTTGACAGATATCGAATTCAAAAAGACCGGCATCTCAGTCTTGTGGCCCGCGCCCTTGTCCGTTATCTTGTTTCCGAATATACAGGAACACCGGCAGAGGCTTTAGCTTTTTCAATGAACGACCATGGCAAACCTTATTTAGCACCGAAAGAAGAAAAGAACGATGTTTCTAAGATTTCTTTTAATATATCCCACAGTCGGGGAGGGGTTGTATGCGGCATATGCGAAAACCTGGAAATTGGGGTGGACCTGGAGGATATCCGGCGAAGTGTGGATCTTGGCATTGCTCGCCGATTTTTTGCAGATACCGAAGTTGAGTTCTTAAATCGAATTCCGGATTCTGATAAGAAAAAAGTGTTTTTTGATATCTGGACGTTGAAAGAGGCCTATATTAAGGCGGAAGGAAAAGGGCTTGCCATTCCTTTGGACAGTTTCTCATTTAAGACAGGCGGACCTGAGATCAAGATCAGATTTAACTGTGCTGAAAAAAAAGCTTCTGACTGGCAGTTTTTCAGATGGCGGCCAAAGACGGATAAAACCGTAGCTGCTGCCGTCAAGGCTTCAGTCCCTCTATCTTTTAAAGCGTTCTCCTGTATACCTTTTCAAAAGATAACACCTTTGAGTTGATCTAAAACAAATCGTTTAGTGGTATGGATTGATTGCTTGTGTGATTTGACATATGAAAATTTAACTGGTATGACCTCTTACCAGAAGTGTTTAAAACTGATTGCTCAGATGTTACAAAAGGAAAAGTCATGCCCCTGTTAAAAAGTCTGTTGGACAATGAAGCAAAACCCATGAAACCTGCTGAATTTGCAGAGCATAAAATTTTGGAAGCCATACTGGATAATACTTACAGTCCTGGGGATGCCCTACCTGCTGAACGTGTTCTGGCCAAGTCTTTGGGGGTTACCCGGCCAACGCTCAGGGAAACGCTTCAACGGTTGGCCAAGGACGGATGGGTAACCATAGCCCATGGAAAGCCAACCCGGGTAAACGATTTTCTCACACAAGGCGGTCTCGGCGTATTGACGACGCTTGCCAGGTATGGGGATTATCTTTCCAATGATATGATCCTTCATCTGCTCAAGGCACGTGTCCTGATTTTACCCGCGGTGGCCCAGGAGGCCGCACAAAATGATCCAGGAGTTATTCTTTCTTATTTAGATGCAGAATTGGCAAAAGATATTGATGCCGTCTCTTTTGCCCGGTTTGACCGCGGACTGCAGACCTTGATGGTGACTCTTGCCCAAAACCCAGTACTCGCAATGATCTTTAACGATTTTACACCTGCCTATGAAGTGCTTGGGGAAAGGTATTTCAGTGTTGACCAAGCCCGGGAGCGGTCAAGGGCCTATTATACTCAATTAAAAGAGGCTCTTCGAGACGGGGCTGAAATTCGTTCGCTGGTGGAAGATGAAATGCAGGCCGCAGTCCTCCTCTGGGAGGGGGTGTCGTGAAATTTGAGGAGTTAAATCCGGCTTATGACATTGTCATCATCGGCGGGGGAGTGACAGGTGCCGGGGTCTTACACCACGCTGTGAATATGGGTCTCAAGGCACTATTAGTCGAGGCAAAGGATTTTGCCTGGGGTACATCAAGCAGGTCGTCCAAAATGGTCCATGGCGGATTGCGCTACCTCAAAGAAGGCAAATTCTTGTTGACCCGGTCAGCGGTCCGGGAACGTCAGCGGCTATTGTCAGTCTATCCCGGTCTTGTTACCCCTTTATCATTTATCATGCCGATCTATAAAAAACGCGGGCCGTCCAAGACTGCCATGAAAGCCGGACTTTCCATTTACAGCTTTATGGCGGGAAACCGGCAGCATGAGTTTTTTGATCGTGATACCACCCTTGAGACTGTGGAAGGGATTCAGCAGAATGATCTTGTGTCTGCCGTCGGCTTTAAGGATGCCCAGGTGGATGACGCCCGCCTTGTGCTGCGCCTGATTTTTGATGCCTGTGATCATGGCGGCCATGCCCTAAACTATGTCAGAGCAGAAGGGATTAAAAGAGACAGCAAAGGATACGCGGCAGCCGTTCAATTAAAAGATGCAGTCACGGGCCGGGAAAAGGAAGTAAAGGCTAAGACCGTGATCAATGCCACTGGCGCATTTGCAGAGAAACTTCATCCCTCACCGGTTAAAGGATTCCATATCCGCCCTCTAAGGGGCAGTCATTTGGTTTTCCCTGGAAATGTATACGGATTGGACCGTGTTATCTCAT
>JAKSAU010000689.1 GCA_022361535.1 Desulfobacterales bacterium | reverse complement strand
GGGATGCCTGCCTGAGTATTATCCCCCTGTGGTCAAGCTGATCCTGGACGGGAAAATGGATCTCAAACCCTTTGTAAAGACATTTCCTTTAGATGACATCAATGAGGTGTTTGAGATGGCCCACAACAGGCAGATCAACGAGCGCCCAATTATGGTGCCTTAACAACGAGAATGAGAAGATAATCATTGAAACTGAAATTTATAATAAACGAAAAGGGAGATAAAAATGAGTGATTTAAGCTGGCTACCCCGTGAATCCGGACTCAAGGACCATCACCTTTGGACAGAAGACCTTTTTTCCGATGAAGCCCCAGGCGTCATGTATGAGAAAAAACCTATCATGGACCCCAAAGGCAATCCGGTTGAAGGTCTCTATTCAGCCTGGGTCACCCTGAATAATCCCAGGCAGTACAACTCCTACACCACTGATATGGTCAAGGCTGTGATCGGCGGATTCCACAGGGCGTCTGCAGATTCATCTGTGGTTGCCTGTATTTTCACAGCTATGGGGGACAAGGCCTTTTGTACCGGGGGCAACACCAAAGAGTATGCAGAGTACTACGCTGCCCGTCCCAATGAATACGGGCTGTACATGGACCTTTTCAATACCATGGTGGACACCATCCTTTTCTGTAAAAAACCCACCATCTGCCGGGTCAACGGCATGCGGGTGGCTGGCGGCCAGGAGATCGGTATGGCCTGCGATACTACTATTTCCAGTGATCTTGCCATCTTTGGTCAGGCAGGGCCCAAGCACGGCAGCGCGCCTGACGGCGGTTCGAGTGATTTTCTGCCCTGGATGCTGCCCATGGAACTGGCCATGTGGAACTGCGTATCCTGCGAGATGTGGAGCGCCTATAAAATGCAGCGCTTAGGTCTGATCTCCAAATGTGTGCCCGTTATCAAAGACAATGGTGAATGGGTTAGAAATCCGAGTATTGAGACCGATGCCTATGTGAAAAACGGAGAAATCTCTTACGGTGAATACAAGACCGGAGATGAGGCCAAGGAGGCCAGAGCCTATCTTAAAACCGCGGAAACCGATTTTGAACTGCTGGACAAGGAAATCGATAAAATTCTTTGGACCTATACCAACCTGTTCCCCGGCTGCCTGATCAAGAGCATTGAGGGAATACGGCTTAAAAAGAAATTCTTCTGGGATCAGGCCAAAGTGATTAACCGCCACTGGCTGGCTGCTAACATGGGCGGAGAAGCCTTCCTGGGATTCAACGCATTCAATACCAAGAAGATCACCGGTCAGGATACCATTGACTTCATCGAGTACCGCAAGCGCCTGGCAGCAGGCGACCCAATGGATGATGCCCTCAAGGCAGCCGTATTAGGAACTCCGAAGGAATAGAGGCAGCCTAAAGGAAGGTTTTGGAGGAAGAAACAAATGCTCTTAAAAGGAAAAACCGCCATTGTCACGGGCAGCGCACAGGGTATCGGTGCTGCAGTGGCCGTGATGATGGCGCAGGAGGGGGCTGATATCTGCCTGACAGATATCCAGCCCGAGGAAGCCGCTGCCGGAGTTCTGGAAACAATCAAGGCTGAGGGTCGAAACGCTCTCTATGTTCAGGGGGATGTCTCCTCTTTTGAGGCTGCCGGAACTGTAGTTGAATCTGCCGTGGATGCCTTGGAACAAGTGGATATCCTGGTGAATAATGCCGGTATCAACTGGGACGGGGTCTGCTGGAAAATGAAAGAAGAGCAGTGGGACAGGGTGTTGGATATCAACCTCAAGGGATATTTCAACTTCACCCGCCATGCCGCCCCACTGTTTAAGACCCGGAAGGCCGGCCGGATTATCAATGTCACCTCCATCAACGGGATGCGGGGAAAATTCGGCCAGTCCAATTATGCAGCTTCAAAGGCCGGGGTGATCGGTTACACCAAGGCTGTAGCCAAGGAACTGGGCGCTTTTGGTGTGACCGTAAATGCTGTGGCGCCAGGGCTCATTGATACCCCCATGCTCAAGGAGTCAAAAGACAGGGATAAAATCATCGACATGGCCATGCCCGAGATTGTACTCAAGCGGATCGGCAAACCCGAAGATCTGGCGGATCTTATTTGTTTTCTGGCTTCTGACAGGGCCAGGCATATCACCGGGGAAGTGATTAAGGTAGACGGAGGCCAATACATCTGATACCTGGCTGAAAACTCAAGTTTTCAGCCAAGCAAAGGGTTGGTGAATAGAAAGGAATCCATATGAAACGTGTTGCCATCATTGGTGTCGGCCAGAGTGCTTTTGTAAGAAGCTATCCCGGATCTCTTCGGGAACTGGCTTTTGATGCTTACAAAGAGGCGGTGACAGATGCTGGTATCACTGCCGGCGATATCGGTGCCTCAGTGTTTTGTTCAGCACCGGAATACGACCGGCAGCGTTCTCCGTCTGCTGTTGTTGCCGAATACCTGGGGCTCAATCCCCAACCAACATTCTATGTGGAAACGCTGTGTTCCTCTTCCAGTACCGGCTTAAAACTGGCCCATGCCCTGGTGGCCTCAGGTGCCCATGATGTGGTTGCGGTAATGGGACTGCAAAAGATGTCTGAAATCTCTTCGGCCGAGTCCCAGGAGCGGATGAGCCGGGGGGCGGATATTCAGTGGGAAAGCCCCTTTGGCACCATGATGCCGGCCTATTATGCCATGCATGCCCAGGCGCATATGGATCAATACGGCACAACACTGGAAGATCTGGCTGCGGTTCGGGTCAAGGCCTCTACATACGGTCAGCTCAATGACCGGGCCGTGTTCCGAAAACCTGTTGTTCATGAGATGTTCACAGATCCGGAACAAATGATGGCAGGCTCTGTGGCAAGTCCTTTAAGGGTAGGAGACTGCTGTGCCAACGCAGATGGCAGTTCCTGCATCATTGTGGCAAGCGAAGAAAAAGCAAAAAGTTTTTGTAAAAATCCTGTATGGATATTAGGCGTCGGGGCTGCTACAGCTAGTGTCAATCTGGCATGCCGTGATCGTCTTACAGGCTTGCTGGCTGCCGAACAGGCCGCGAATATTGCCTATGATATGGCTGGGATCGGTCCCAAGGAAATTGATGTGGCTGAAGTTCATGACTGCTTTACCATAGCTGAGCTTTTGGCATATGAAGCCCTGGG
>JAKSAU010000063.1 GCA_022361535.1 Desulfobacterales bacterium | reverse complement strand
GTTTCGTCCCTTTGCATTCGCCCATTGCGTTAGTCAAGTGGCTGGTGACAGCACATACCGGTATCCTCTTCGCGCATCCGATGGGCGATAATAATTTCGGGAGTAGTTTGACCACGATATTAGGGATCGTAGGCATTGTCTTCCTATTTCGTAAGAAACTTCCCTTGGTAGCCTGTTTGTTACTCTTGCCTTTACTCATGCATATGGGTGCAGCTGCGCTCAAGAAATATCCCTATGGTGGTCACTTCAAGTTTTCGATGTATATCGCACCCATGATCTATTTCGTTATGGGGACCGGCTGTGCGGTGATGATGGCGATTGATAGTAAGCGTAAGAATGCGAAGCAGTTTGCTTTGACTGTAACGATTGTCTTAGGGCTGATCAGTTTGATTGGGATTGGGTCGATTGTGCGTGATATTCTGCATCCCTATAAGACGACCGCCGATGAACGGCAACGCAGTCTGGCACGTTGGCTCTGGCACGATGGTAATTTTGAAGACCGTACGGTTTGTATCTATGATGACCTCGGCCAATCCTTTTCGGAGCGAACCTGGGAGGATCTGGGCTGGTCGGCCATGTATCTCTGCAATAAACATATCTATAGCCCCCAGAAGATGGTACGTCATGGACGACCGGATTATGCACCGCTGCGCGATGGTGGGATATTACGTTGTGTACTCTATAAGGACCTCGGTAAGGAAGACTTCCAGCAGGAGGCCTTCGATCGTTGGTTAGCGACGATGCAGGAGAAGTATGAGTATATTGGCAAGGATGTTTTTCCTTTACCACGTCATGACAAGCGAAACCGGCGTATAGTGACGATCGATTATATTGAAATGTATAAATTCGTTTTACCTGAAGAGGATGCTGTATCTGACTAAGGAGAGATTTATGAAAGCGACCACCATAAAATGTATATCACTGGTACTTATGGGTGTCATGCTCGTTGGCTGTGGTGATACTGAGGAAGGTGCAGCGGCACGTCGTGGGGCGAAATATGGAGCAGCCGGGGGAGCACTGCTCGGTCTGACTTTGGGTGCTTTGACGGGCGATGCGGAATTGGCTATGGCTG
>JAKSAU010000533.1 GCA_022361535.1 Desulfobacterales bacterium | reverse complement strand
TAACCGTTACGGTATTGATCTGGTCCATTTCGGTATTGTCATGGTCTTGAACATCCAGATGGGTATGCTGACACCGCCATTTGGTCTGAACCTGTTTGTGGCCTCAGGCATCACCAAGGCCCCTTTGATCAAGATCGCCAGGGGTGTGGTACCCTTTTTAGGCATCATGCTTATCTGCCTGATGCTGGTTACCTATATCCCATGGATTTCACTGGCTTTACCCAATTGGATTTTAAAATAAGGAACACCATATGGTTGAAAATAAATTAACCAGACAACTGACAGACCAGATGAAAGCGGACTTCTCTGCAATAGTCACACCTGAAAGATTTCTGGACAGGCCCGAAGAGCTGACCTGCTATAGTTATGATGCCTTTTTAGAAGAAGCCATGCCGGCTGCAGTTATCTTCCCTGAAACGACCCAAGAAGTATCAAGTATTTTAAAAGTCGCCCATGCCCATAATATTCCTGTCACGGGACGTGGGGCCGGCACATCGGTGTGCGGGGCGCCTGTTCCTGTAAAAGGCGGCATCGTGGTCTGTTTTTCCAAAATGGATAAAATCATTGAGACCAACACACGGGACCGGTATGCCCTGGTCCAGCCAGGCGTTGTCAATGCCGACCTGCAAAAGGCTCTTGCCCCATTCGGGTTCTTCTACCCTCCTGATCCCGGGTCCATTGCCACCTCAACCTTAGGGGGAAATATCGCGCAGAATGCAGGCGGTCCAAGGTGTCTTAAATATGGAGTCACCATGGATTATGTTTTAGGACTTGAAGTTGTTCTGGCTGACGGAAAAATCGTCCGGTTCGGTTCAAAAAACGTCAAGGATGTTACCGGGTACAAGATGGCGGCCCTGTTTTGCGGATCTGAAGGCACCTTGGGCCTTGTTACCGAAGCCATTATCAAAGTAGTGCCGAAACCTGAAACAACCCGCACCCTGATGGTCAATTTTTCAGACTTGGATGATACGGCAAAAGCCGTTTCAGACATCATCGGCTCAGGCATCCTTCCGGCAGCCATGGAATTGATGGATAAATTCACCCTAAATGCCATTGAAAACAGCGCTGGTTTAGGGTTGGACCGGGAGGCTGAAGGGTCATTGCTCATAGAAATCGACGGGGTGGTTGAAGCCTGCGAAAAAGAAAAAGAAAAAATTATAGGTCACCTGAAAGCCAATAATGCCGTTCATATTGAAGAGGCTGCCACGCCTGAAGACCAGGCAAGGTTGTGGACCGCCCGAAGGTCAGCTTACGGGGTTTTTGCCAAACTGGCCCCGGATATTTTGTCCGAGGACGTTACGGTCCCTGTGTCCCAGGTGCCTGAGATGGTCAGACGGATCAAAGCGATTGCTGAAAAACATGATATTACGGCAGGGGTTCTGGCCCATGCCGGAGACGGGAACATGCACCCTTTGGTCCCGGCAGACCGCAGCAACCAGGAGGAATGGAAACGGGTAGAGGCTGCCTTTGATGATATCTTTGAAGCAGCAGCAGAATTAGGCGGCACCCTTTCAGGGGAACATGGTATTGGACTTGCCAAAACCAAGTACCTGCCCCTGGTCATGAATCAGGATTCGGTTGACGTAATGGCCCAAGTCAAGCAGGCCATGGATCCAAAAGGTATCCTTAATCCGGGGAAATTTGTATGAGCCAGTCACAGATCACACAACAGGTGTTATCCAATTGTGGCAAATGCGGATTGTGCCTGTCTTCCTGCCCGGTTTATCAGGTGTTAAAAGAAGAGCAGGCCTCCCCGAGAGCAAGGCTCCAACTCATCAAGGCATTTGAAAACAATACCCTTGAATCCTCTGGCCTGCTCAAGGAAATTATTTCAAAGTGTCTAATGTGCGGTGCCTGCGCTGTAACCTGCCCTTCAGGTATCAACCATTATGAACGCTTTATGGCCATGCGCCAGAAAATGGTAGAAGATCTGGGAGAAACGCCAGCCATTCGTTCCCTGATCTTTTTATTATCCAAGGAGTACCGGCTCAAGGCAGGTGCTAAGCTTGCCGGTATGGGCCAGCGGCTTACTCCGCAAAGCCTGGCAGATAAATATAAACTGGGCAACATCCCGGTCAACAAATTCCCGAAGCTGAATAAAACACCCTTTAGGTCAGTTCTGCCGGAAACCATCTCCCACGCAACCAAAGGTGCCCCAAAAGGAAAAGTGCTCTATTTTACCGGTTGTGCCACCAACTATATGTTCGAGGATACAGGCAAAGCAACAGTGGGAATCTTAAGGTTTCTGGGATATGAGGTGACCATTCCTTCAGATCAGACCTGCTGTGCAATACCTTTGCTCTTTCACGGGGCTGCCAAACAGGCCAGAACCAATATCCAAACCAATATAAAGGCGCTTGCGGCCCATTCATGTGACTGGATCATCGTTGACTGCACCACATGCGGGGCAGCCCTCAAAGATGAATACCCCGCATTCATTAAACGGCAGATAAAAGAATCCAATGATGACACAAAGGTGTGGCAAGCATTGGAAAACCCGGCCAAACAGATATCCGGAAAAACCCGGGATATACTGGGGTTTCTGGCAGATCATGATTTGTCCTATCAATCTGAACCGCAACAAATGGGAAAAGCGGTGTATCATGCGCCCTGTCATTCAAGAAACGGGTTCAATACCCATGGCTCAGTGCAAAAGCTGTTAACCGGACTACCGGGTATTGAGTATATCCCAACACCCCAGGAAGCAGACTGCTGCGGCGGCGGGGGCACTTTTTTCTATGAACACCCTGATATTGCAAAAAAAATGATGGACAAAAAACAGGAACAAATTTCCACTACAGGGGCAGATCTATGGCTGACAGACTGCCCGGTGTGCAGGATAAACCTGGCCGGAAATCTAAAAAAATCTGATCCACCCCGTGTCTGCCATCCGGTGTCGCCTATTTATTCTGCCCTGAACAAGGAAACGTCATGAAAATTACCCTGGAAAAAGGACACGGCACGCTCAATCTAAACATGGATTCAAAGGCCGTATTAGGTGTCCTTGAAGGCAAAAACATTCCCCCTATCGGCCATGATAAAGCAAGCTTAAACCTCAGCCAAGGTATAAAAGACCATGCCCCCAAAGATATCAATGGCAAAAAAGTGGCTGTCATTATTCCCGACGATACCCGGCTTTGGGCAAGAGGTGATATCTTTGTTCCCCGGATCATTCACACTCTTGGGCAATTGCGAGTCCCCCTGGAAAATATCTGCATCATCATTGCATTGGGCACCCATAAGGACATCCCGGCAGACAAGTTTCCTTTGCTTTGCGGCAAAGATCTACCAAAAGAAGTTAAAGTTTATAATTCAGCCGGTCTGGACAATTCCCGCCTTGTGGATGTGGGCTCAACCTCACAGGGTACCCGTCTTACCATAACAAAGGAAGCATGGGAGGCTGACCACATCATCATTTTTGGCGGTCTTCTTCATCATATGCTGGCAGGGTTCGGTGGTGGACGAAAATATATCCTGCCGGGAATTGCAGGAGAAAAGTCCATTCAGCAAAACCATTCCCTGGCTATGGGACAGGATGGGAACCCACACCCCATGGTCAGGCAAGCCGTGTGCAAGGGAAACCCGGTCAGTGAAGATATGGCTGACGGGGCCAATCTCTTTCTCAAAGGAAAAACCTGCACCTATGCAGCGGTAGCCGCAAATGGCCAGGGAGATATATTTTATGCCCATGCAGGAGACCTGCACCAGGTGTTTGAACAAGGGTGTGAAAACTTAAACCATGCCTGCTGTGGAGATGTGGGAAAAAATGGCGATTTCGTTTTGTTTTCCGCAGGCGGCTATAGAACTGACACCCAGCTTTACCAGGCTACAAAGGCCTTATTTAATGCCGTAAACATCGCCAATGAAGGGGCGACTCTATTATTTGTTGCTGGGTGCAGTGAGGGTGTAGGCAACGAGAGTTTTGCTCATGCTTTAAAAACATTTAAAAACAATCCTAAGGCCTTGGGAAAACAACTGGCCGAAGATTTTGACATGCCAGCCTATGTAGCATTAAGGGTTATCCAAATGCAGCAGCAGTTTGACATTTTTCTCGTATCTGATCTGGATGAGAAGCTGACCCAAGACCTTGGATTCCTTTATACCCCTGAACCCCAAGCCTTGATAAGCAGTCTGGCCGGCCATGGATATGTGATTCCCTTTGCCGAAAACATCTTACCCAGAGTGGTCTAAACTTGCAGGAGGTCGCAATATGGATGAAAAAACCATCTCCGAAAACATAAAAAAATTGAGAACCCGCAACGGTATGACGCTCCAGGACCTTGCTGCTCGAACTGGTCTGACCAAAGGCTATCTATCCAAGGTGGAACGGGCTCAGAAAGCCCCTCCCTATTCCACACTGACCAAAATTGCCGCTGGTTTAGGCATTGAAATCACGTCTCTTTTGGCCGGTCGAATTGATCCGATTTCCGACGTAAAGCTATTTTTGAGCCGGCAAACCAATAGAAAACTCATTAAAGAAACCGACCAGTTTGCAGGCTACGATTATGAAGTTTTAGCTGATGGGAAACCCGGTAAAAACATGGAACCGTTTATTATCCATGCGCCTTTTGACATCGCCCGGACATACTCCCATGAAGGTGAAGAATCCATTTACGTAATTGATGGGCAGCTGGAATTTCATTACGGGGACGAGGCCTACTTGCTCAACAAAGGAGACAACATCTACTTTGATTCTATTATCCCACATGTAGGCAAAAGCATCGGTGACGAAAAAGCCAAACTTTTAGTTGTCATTTACTTCTACAAAAGAAACCGTTAACTGTCTGGCAAATTGTTAAAAGCGTCATAACATTTGAGCTTGTAGCCGCTTTTTAGTCTTGACGATCCTTTTCAAAAAATTTCAATTTAAATCCAAAATTCTAATCACAATATATACAATATATGGGGAGGTCTCAGAGTTTCTGTCTTAGGAGATCAATGATAGACACAAAGCTCACTTTATATTTACTAATTCAGATTGATTACATCCTTCTGATTCGTATGTACTTAACTTTGACTTTTGTACATCCTTAATTAATCAGGGGTACCCTAGTATGGGGCTTTAGGTCAGCCCGAATTTTTCAACAAACTGGTATTTCATTACGGAT
>JAKSAU010000436.1 GCA_022361535.1 Desulfobacterales bacterium | reverse complement strand
GGGGCTGGATCTCCACATTTATCAATATAGGAGGTCAATGAAACAATAACAGATTGGCTTTCTGTATAATAGTCGGGAAGATCTTGCCGGCGCAACGGCTTGTCGGGTATATCGATCAATTCGATTAATTCGCCTTTTTCATTCAGGCTGTAAACAAAATATGGATGGTCTTGAACCGGACAGATGGTAATTGCTGAATCCAATTTGGAATTCCATAGTAAATCTACCGTACCATCAATTTGTCCGGTTGTGCGCAATGGAGATGTGGGGGCAAGAAAGGCCACTGCATCCGGGCGATATCCTTCATTCTTTTTTAACCATTTTAAGGCATGTTTTATGACGGAAATAGAAGATGCCGTATCCGTGGCATATTCTGCAGGACGCATAAAAGGAACTTCAGCACCCGCCTTTAAGGCAACTTGAGCTATTTCATCATCATCGGTCGAGACAATAACCCTATCAAGAGATGCTGCTTTCAATGCCGCTTCTACTGTATAATTAAGTAAGGGCTTTCCATTAAGCAGGCGAATGTTTTTTCGGGGAATACCCTTTGAACCGCCTCGGGCTGGAATTAGGCCAAGTACTTTTTTACTCATGTTTTATACCTCTTTTTCTGGTACACCAGTTTCCTTTATACTGTTGTGACATATCCAGTGCTAAGTCACCAGCATCTACTATCGTCTATGTGCCTTATTCAACAAAGATATACTGTTTCCGTATTTCTCTTGCAAAGTATTCTTTCATATTAATTGGCAGGTTTAATCTTTTCATCAGGAGCATAACTTTGGTCTGATATTTTTCCAATATATTTCCAGAAGTGAGCTGGAGAGATGCCATCTCCCGGTCTTTTTGTCCCTATATTCTTTTCTGTAAATCGATCGCCAGGCTTAATTGGGGTCAGAGCAACAAGGCTTTTGCGAACTGTTGGTTTATTCTTTAGCTCTGCATTTGTCGGTATCTTCTGGGGGCTTCCTATGGCAAGCTCGATTTGGCGTATGGATTCGACCATTTTTTTAAACCCATCTGGCTCCAAGGAGGCACGATGGTCAGGACCGGGTAAAGTGCGATCCAGGGTTAAATGCTTTTCAATGACTTTTGCCCCTCTTGCAACGGCGGCAATTGGGACAGAAATACCGGCTGTATGATCTGAATATCCAACCGGCAGTTGAAATGCCGACCTTATTGTATCCATTGCGCGCAGATTTACTTGATCTAAGACCGCTGGATAGTCCGTTGTGCAATGCAGAAGAGTCACCTTCTGCTGCAATGCGTTTTGTCCCACAATAGAAGAATAAGCATGCTGAAATGCATCCAATGATGGGGTGTCGTTTTGGTCAGCAGTATATCCAAAGGCTAATACCTCGAGCGCAGCTTCTACTTCGCTTAAAGTCGCCATACCGGTTGACATAATTATCGGTTTGCCAGTCCTGGCCACTGCCAATAAAAAGGGAAGATTGGTAATTTCACCAGATGGAATTTTTACTATAGGCAGACCAAGTTTATATGCCAGCAGATTCAGGCTGTCAGAATCAAAAGGGGTTGATAAAAAATGAATATTTTTTTTATTGCAGTGAGCGATGATTTTTTTATGGGCTGTTTCATCAAGTTCCAGACGTTTTAGCATCTCCAGTTGGGATTCACTTCCGTCAGTGTTTTGTTTCTGATAATCAGCCTTAGACGCCTGTTTGCTGACTAACTTTTCGCTTTTAAAGGTCTGAAATTTTACGGCATCCGCACCTGCGTCTGCGGCTGCATCAACAAGTCTTAAGGCCATCTGAATTGAACCGTTATGATTTACACCCGCTTCAGCAATTATAAAACAAGGTGTATTCTGCCCAATTTTAAAAGGATTAATTTCAGTATCTTCAATCAAAGGCTGTTCCTGTAATCCAAGGTGGTCGTAATTTCGGTGAATGCTTTACAACAGGCCATTTTTTAATTCTTGTGCCTGTTTCTCATAGGAATCTCAAGTATCCTTTCTTCCCCATGAATGGTGTTGATATGCCTCCATTTACCTTCTGATATCTTTTCCCAGACTTCTACCATTTCGTCTTCGCTTTGACTAAGTTCTTTTGCCCTAATCTTTAAATTTTCTTTATCAGAGACATAGGTTTTTGCAATCTCCCAGAATTCTTCTTCTGATAAATCAAGGACAGATAGAATTCGATCAAAGTCTTTCCAGGGAAATTCATGGTCATATAGTCTAACCAGTTCTATTGCGCCTTCATAGGTTAGTTTGCCTTCCCGAATGTCTTTTGCTGCATATTTGGATGATCTGTAGTACCCAAATTTCGGCCACATCAGCCAAAGATAAAGATGGTCAATAATGTCATCTATACCAGATCCGAAAGTATAAGACCCGGGTGTTCTTGTATCTGATGTCTTAAAGCCTTTTAAAATATTCAAGGAGGCATTCAATGCATAATTGTTGTTCCATGGGAAATAATCTGACAGGAAAAGCCTGATTGTTTTTGACCTTTCAAACTCCTCGGGCGTGGGCTCTTGGTATATAGTCAAATCATTTTCGTCAATACCAAATTCTTCTGCCCATTTATCAGGTGTCGGACAATGGCTGTGGCCAAGAATACGGGCATGCACGCCATCGGCATCTAACTTTTGATAAAGAGCTTCAGTAGAACCGCCATACTCAGTTTCTCCATTTTCTCCATAAAGAAAAAGAGGAATGTTTTTTTCTATAGCAATCCTGGCACAGGCTGAGAAAACTAAATATAAAAAAGGAATATAAGGGTTTCCATAGTTTTTAAAGCATATGGACGTCAACTTGGCATAAACTACAGGATTTGGTTTTATCACCACCATATCAACACCGACAGCTTTACCAAGATTGTCTCTGTTCTTTTTCCCGACTTTAGAAATGCATAGAGGATCAACAGCAACAGTCAATACACTGAGGCCAAGTTTATTTTTAGCATACCAGGATTGAAAATGACTATCTTTACCGCCACTTACTGGTACAATGCAGTCGTACTGTCGATTTGGGCTTTCTTTTAATTTGTCTTCGATTAGTGCCTGGAATTGGTCATGTTTTGTTTGCCAGTCAATTTGTATCTTTTCTTGCCCCCGTTTGCAGGCATTGCAATATCCCCTTTCATCGAACTCTATACGAGGTCTTGAAGAGGGCGTCGTGCACCCTTTACACCAAACAATCTTTTTCAATTTAACTCTCCATGCCTTGTTGAAAAGTTCCATTTGGATTCAGGAATGTTGATTCCGTCACTTTTCATATACTCTCTGGCTTTGACAAGACTAATTCCTACAAAGTGGAAGAGATTGCCAATAGATACTGCCATAGCGCCTGCCTCGATTCCTTTG
>JAKSAU010001199.1 GCA_022361535.1 Desulfobacterales bacterium | reverse complement strand
TTTTTCAACCCGGACAGCAGAAGCAGTAAAACGGTTACCCAAAAAACACGCCATTGTTTTAACCGGCACCCCCCTTGAAAACAAGCCGGAGGATTTATACTCCATTGTCCAGTTTATAGACCCCTTTAAGTTCACCCCGCTTTGGAAGTTTGCAGCTGACCATTTTCTCGTTCCCAAAACAGCCAAAACCAATATCTCAGGCTATAAAAACCTGGACATGCTCCAGAGAAAAATGACAGACATCCTGATCCGGCGGACTTGGGAAGATGTGATTGAACAATTGCCGGACACAGTGACCAACACCTATTATATTGATCTGGCCCCTGAGCAGCAGCAGCGCCACACCACCTATGCAGAGCGTCTTTCAGAACTGTTGGGCAAAAAAATTCTAACCCCCATGGATTTTAGACAGATCCAGACCCTGGTTCTGCGTATGCGCATGGTAGCCAATTCCACCTTTCTTGTCGACCGGGAGACCCAGGTATCACCTAAACTGCGTGAACTGTCCACCATCATAGACGAGGTGGTCGTTCAGAACCAACGTAAAATGATCATTTTCAGTGAGTGGACTGCCATGACATTCCTTGTGGCCCGCCACCTGTCCGAAGCCGGGATAGGGTTTGTTGAGGTGTCGGGCAAAACCCCTGATGCAAAACGGCATACAATGGCAGAACAGTTTTTAAGGGATGAGAACTGCCCGGTTTTTCTCACAACAGATGCCGGTGCCGGTGGATTGGATCTATCCGGCGCCAGGTGTATGGTTAATGTGGAGCTACCTTGGACCCCGGAGCAGATGAATAGGCGCAAGACAGTGCTCACAGGCAAAAACACGGAGTCAACTTCCCCGGAAAAAGATGAGCCCCAAACCAGTCATATTATTAACCTGATCGGAACCGGCAGTATTGAAGAACGGATCTTCTCAGGTTTTGAAACCTATCCGGATCTGTTTACGGAATTTTTTGAAACAGGTGTTAACAACGAACAAATGGACAACCAGGACCGTCAGATCATGGCAGACCAGCTCAGACGTCTTCTAGGTACAGACCTTCTGCCGCTTGGCACAGGTCCCCGGCTGCAGGATATCCCTGAAGAAGATCCATACCTTTTATTCCCTGAAGGTATGACACAACCCGACCGGAGTGGTGTGGAAGAAGGATCACCAAGCCTGCCGCTTTCTGATTCCCAAAAGCTTGAGAAAGTACTTAACTCAGGGCTGGATTTTGTTACAGGCCTGGCTGAGATCGCCACAGGTAAAAAAATCAAGGAAATCGAGAACAGGGAAATTTCTATTGATCCTAAGACGGGTCAGGTAAACTTGTCCTTTAAACTACCAAAAAACCTGAATTAGCGTAGGTTCAAAAAAATATTGTCTAACAGATTCAACTTGCTCAGTAAATCTGTTCTTGCATTCCCCGAAAGTATGGTTTAATTTTTGCCTTCATTGTGGAAGGCCATTCTTTCCATTTTTATTTATCACTTTTTAGTCATCATTGGCCGGAGAAAGGAAAATGAGTACAAGCCAGCAATTTTCAACCCTGTCTGCCTGTAAACGTATCGTTGTTAAAGTGGGTTCCGGGGTTTTAACCAGGGAAAACAGCCTTAACCTGGATATCATCAATAGCATTACAAACCAGATCTGCGCCTTACATGACAAAGGCCTTGAGGTTATTTTAGTGTCATCAGGTGCCATGGCCGCAGGCGTTACAAAAATAGGTTTAGGTAAACGGCCTTCGGAAACCCCAAAGCGCCAGGCAGTATCCGCCATCGGGCAGGCCGATTTGATTCGTGAGTGGGAAAAATCCCTGGAACATTGCGGTAGAAAAGTGGCGCAAATCCTTTTAACACGGGGGGACTTGTGCGATCGGGTCAGGTATCTGAACGCCAGGAATACCATCAACACATTACTGGAGTGGAACGTACTGCCCATTATCAACGAGAATGATACCGTGGCGGTGAAATCCCTTCAGTTCGGAGACAATGACAACCTGGGCGCTATGATTACCCTTCTCATGGGGGCGGATCTTATGATCAACCTGACAGACATCGGCGGCCTTTACAATAAAGACCCGCGAATTCATGAAGATGCCGAACTGATAAAAGAAGTGGCCACCATGGGAAAAGATATCGAAGCCATGGCCGGAAAAATAGCCGGACCTTTGGGCACCGGCGGCATGGGCACTAAAATCTCTGCAGCCAAGAAACTTACGTCAGCAGGTATTCCCATGATCATTGCCTGCGGCCTGGAGCCGGAGATATTGATCAAAATTGCATCAAATGAATATACCGGCACCTACTTTGTTCCTAAAAAACAAAAGGCCGCGTCCAGGAAAAACTGGATTGGCCTCACCCTCCAGGCCAAGGGGCAGATTACCATTGACCAAGGCGCACAAAAAGCTGTGTTAGAACAAGGCAAAAGCCTTTTACCATCAGGAATAACACGGGTTCAGGATTATTTTGAAGTGGGTGATCCTGTTGAATTTGTCTCTGAGGAGAAAGAAGTGCTGGGCATGGGCCTGGTTAACTACAGTGCCTCGGATATTTTAAAAATCATGGGGTGTAAAACAAAACAGATCAAAGAACGTTTAGGGTTCAGATCCTATGACGAGGTCATCCACAGGGATAACCTTATGATCACAGCTTATCCGGATACCACCCAATCTTAATGGGTCACAAAGGAGATCAAAATATTATGTCTTTAGAAACCCAGGTTATTGACATTACCAAAGATGCCAGGGCGTCAGCACGCATCATGGCGACTTTGTCCTCTAAGAAAAAAAACCACGCTCTTAAAATGATTGCTGCAAAGCTTTTAGAAAACAAAGATGCCATACAGGCGGAAAATGAAAAAGATGTGGCTGCAGGACGTGAAAACGGATTATCTGATGCCATGATTGACCGCCTGACCATAACAGACAATGTGTTGTCCGGTATGGCAGAAGGACTTGAATTTGTTGCAGGACTGGATGATCCCGTCGGCACCCTGACCGATTCATCCATCCGTCCAAACGGCCTTGAAATGGCTAAAATGCGTATCCCCCTTGGCGTCATTGGGATCATCTATGAATCCAGGCCCAATGTAACCGTTGATGCAGCAGGCTTGTGCCTTAAAGCCGGTAACGCAGTAATTTTAAGAGGCGGTTCCGAAGCCATCCATTCCAACCAGGCACTGGCTAAGATCATTGAACAGGGTATGGTAGAAGCAGGGCTGCCTGCTAAAGCTGTCCAGGTGATTCCTACGGCTGACCGGGAAGCTGTCAACATTATGCTCAAGCAAGAAGAGTACATCGACCTGATCATCCCAAGAGGAGGAGAAGGGTTGATAAGGTTTGTGGTAGAAGCGTCTTCCATCCCTGTGCTCAAACATTACAAAGGGGTCTGCCACGCCTATGTGGATGACCGAGCAGACCTTGAAATGGCTGTTGATATTGTGGTCAATGCAAAAGCCCAACGGCCCGGTGTATGCAATGCCCTGGAAACCCTTCTCGTCCATGAAGATATTGCAGTAACTTTTCTGCCCATGGCTGCCAAAGCATTAGCAAATGCCGGGGTCAGCTTAAGGGGATGTGACAAAACCTGCAGCATGTTACCGGATGCGGTTACAGCCACCCAAGAAGACTGGGACATGGAATATCTTGATCTTATTTTGGCCGTAAAGGTTGTAAAAGATATGGACGATGCCATGGCCCATATTGCAGCTTACGGATCCAATCATACGGAAGCTATCGTAACAAGCGATTACAATCGTTCCAGGCGATTTATCAGGGAGGTGGATGCGTCCCTGGTTATTGTCAATGCCTCTACACGATTCAATGATGGTGGCCAGCTGGGGCTGGGAGCTGAAATAGGCATATCCACCTCAAAACTTCACGCCTACGGCCCCATGGGTATCAAAGAACTGACAACCACCAAGTTTGTCGCATGGGGAGACGGACAGGTACGGACCTGACCAGGCGTTTCAAAAAAGCTGTGCCAAAGGTGTAATCGTATCCATGGATATCGGCTCATTTGTCCTAAGAAACGGCTGACACATTTTTTAAAAAAATTCGGCAGCCGCTTCTTAGAACTAACGAGCCGGTTTTTGTTATATGGGATACCCTTGTTCACCAGGCCAATCGGAAATTTGTTTTGAGACTTGTTATAGATGTATCCTCTTGATATTTTCAGGGGAAATAGTAAGTGTCTTTTGTTCTATGGCATGGACCATATCCTGGATCTGATCATTGACCGGCGTGGGCACACCATACTCAGCCCCTTTGGCAGTAATATACCCTGTCAGATAGTCAATTTCTGTTCTTTGCCCACGTTCAAGAGACTGGAGACTGGAAGACTTAAGCCGGCGGTATTTGAATCCAAGGACTCGTAAAAAGGCATGGCGTTTGATACCAGACAGCCACCCTTTATTACCGCAGAATGTATAATAGTCCAGTTTACCTGCGAAAACCTCAACCTGGAGTTCCATGGCTGCTGCCACAGCCATAGCTTCCTCCATAACGGCCAAAAAAATCAAGCGAGCTTGTTTTCTTGCCAGCATCTGGCCTAAATAAAGGCCGCACAGTGCCCCTACAGAGGTGATACAGGAGTTTATGATCAGCTTGGAATAGAGGCTGCCCGTGATGTTGTTTGAAATTTTAGTTTCAAGGACATGATTGAGCACCTCACGAACCTGTTCCAGTCTCGGGTCCGGTTGGTTGTCAATATTTCCTATAATGAAATCACCGGTAGAGGTCATTTCAAAGTCCCTGTCCCCGTGCATGGTAGCGCCCCACCCGGTAACACATCCGATAACTCGTTCGCGCCCCAGTATACTGCCTAAAAAATCTTCGCAAAACCCGTTTTGCAAGGACACGACCATGGTTTGGGAACTTATGCGCCCCTCTATCAGTTGAGCCGCCTCAGCCAAAGCCGTAGCCTTTACCCCCAATAATACCAGGTCCCGGTCTTCAGCCATTGCTCCGGCACCACAGACCGCATCGACAGGAACGATCACTTCACCTTTGATCCCTGTGACCCGGATTCCTTTTTCCTTTGTGGCGACAGCCTGCTCCTCGCGTCTGACAACCACCTGCACATCATATCCTGCCTTTGCAATCATTGCTGCACAAATA
Source organism: Desulfobacterales bacterium (assembly GCA_022361535.1). Next base: position 445 of record JAKSAU010001199.1, on the reverse strand, counting down.
CCGCCGACAGCCCCAGCACCCACAACAGCTATTTTCAATGACCTGTTTTCATTATCCATAGTATCATCACCTGTAAAACTGATTGAGTATAGTCATGCATTACTATCTTGCGCTATTAGAACGTATTGGACATTATTTTATCAGCCCATTCGGGTTTCTACCCTATCACCCCTTAGCACCATATTCGTTTTTTACCAGGCCCTGCAATAGTTTTCTTGACAAAACAAGGCACTAAATTTATATCCTTGAATATCAAAATCAGGATCTAGCATACGTTCAGACCGTCTCTAAAAGGTCGAATCTGTTTCCAAAAGGAGAAACATATGTTCAGAACATTCATTTTTTTATCAATTCTTTTACTAGCTTTTACATCACCGGCTTTTTCCGATGAGGAAGAAGCAGCCCAAACCCGGCCCAATCCGCTGATGATTCAAGAACAGGGCGC
>JAKSAU010000715.1 GCA_022361535.1 Desulfobacterales bacterium | reverse complement strand
GAGGCTGTCAATCAGCGACTCAAACCCGGAGACAGTGCAAACATATTTGAAGATTGAGCTGTGGTGGTTGAGGGGTTTGACGATACAAAAGCTAAAAAACAGTTGGTTGAGGAGTTGTCCGGTACCGGGATTCCCGTTGTCTGCGCATCAGGAATTGCCGGCAGGGATATGACAGCTGTAACGTCACGCTGCATAGGCAATTGTCATATTGTCGGCGACTTTGTGACCGATGTGGATCATGACCTTCTTTTTCCTCCCAAAGTGGGAATGATAGCCGCAATGATGGCAGGCATTGTTTTAGATCAGATCGAATGGACCCTGGCTGAGAGCCAAGAAGAAAATCTTACGGAGTTATGTAATGAAGAATAAAAAAAACCCTGTGTTCCCAAAAGGAATTTACGGAATATTAGGAGAGGCCTTTTCACTCGGCCGGTCTAATGTTGAGACGGCTAAATTATTGGTAGAAGGAGGGATTGATATCCTACAATACCGAGAAAAGGCTCATAAAAAAAACCGGCGGGATATGCTGGCCGAATGCAGGGAAATTAGGAAAATTACGGCTGATGCAGGTGTCCCATTTATCGTAAACGATTTTTTGGATATCGCCCTTATGGTCGACGCTGATGGAGTTCATGTGGGGCAGGAGGATCTGCCTGTAACAGCTGTTAAAAAACTGGCACCTGAATTGATGGTTGGGTGCTCTACCCATTCACCGGAACAGGCAGCCCAGGCTGTGAAAGATGGGGCAGACTATATAGGTGTCGGACCGATATTTACCACACAGACCAAAGAGGATGTCTGTGATGCAGTCGGATTTGAATACCTGGACCATGTGGTATCAGAGCATACCATTCCCTTTGTAGCCATCGGCGGAATTAAACGGCACAATATAAAGGCGGTTGCAGACCGTGGGGCGTCCACTATCTGCCTTGTCACCGAAATTATCAGTGCCCCGGATATTAAAGAGCGAATTAAAGAAGTACGCAATATTATAGGAGAGTGAAGATGACCAAAACATATACAACACAAATGGATGCAGCCGGGAAAGGGATTTTTACCCCCCAGATGGAGCAGGTACTTGAGGCGGAAACGATTTCAAAAGAAGCGCTCAGGGAAGGTATTGCAACCGGTTCTATTGCTATACCGGCCAACAGAAATCATGTAAACATCAAAGCGGCCGGTGTGGGCAGCGGTTTGAAAACCAAAATAAATGTAAATCTTGGTGTTTCAAAAGATGTCTGCTCTTTTGATAGTGAGATGAACAAGGCAAAGCTGGCACTCAAATATAATGCTGACGCCATCATGGATTTAAGTGTGTCAGGTGATACACAAGCTTTCAGGAAACGCCTGGTGGCTGAAATTCCGGTGATGATCGGAAGCGTACCTATTTACGACACCCTGACCCGGACCGGAAAAGCCACGGAAGAGTTGACCATTGACGACTGGTTCAAGACCGTGGAAATTCATGGCGAAAACGGGATTGATTTTGTGACGATTCACGCCGGATTGAACCTGAAGGCAGCCCGCATCATCCAGGATAACCCAAGGCTTTGCGGTATTGTCAGCCGTGGCGGGTCTATCCTTTATGAATGGATGGCCAAGACCGGGACTGAAAATCCGTTCTATGAACATTTTGACCGGCTTTTAGATATTTGTGAAACCCATGACATCACTATCAGCTTAGGGGACGGCTTGCGGCCCGGTGCCATTGCAGACAGCACCGACGCTCCCCAGATCCAGGAATTGATTACCTTGGGGGAATTGACCAAACGGGCCTGGGAAAAAAATGTCCAGGTCATGATTGAGGGGCCGGGACACGTCCCATTGCACGAGGTGGAGATGAACATGAAACTGCAGAAAAAACTCTGCCATAATGCACCCTTCTATGTCTTAGGACCCCTGGTAACTGATATTGCACCGGGTTATGACCATATCACCTCTGCTATCGGCGGTGCTCTTGCTGCCATGCACGGAGCAGATTTCCTTTGCTACGTCACACCTGCTGAACATCTTCGTCTTCCGTCGGCAGATGATGTCAAAGAAGGCATCATGGCATCAAAAATTGCTGCCCATGCAGGAGATCTGGCCAAAGGTATTGCAGGAGCAAAAGACAAAGACCTTACCATGAGCCGTGCCAGAAAAGCCCTGGACTGGGAAGGCCAGTTTGCAGCTTCCATAGATCCTGAAAAGGCCAGGGAGTATAAGGAAAGTTCTCAGCCTTCTAAAGACGGCGTGTGCACCATGTGCGGGGATTTTTGTGCGGTGAAACGAGTTGAGGGGCTGTTGTAGTTTGTGTTGTTTATGGATGGGAATTAATTAGCCGTCAAGGCGAATGGATTTATAGCAAGTCTCAAAATAAATCTCCGATTGGCCCTGGTGAACAAGGGGATTCCGTATAATAAAAACCGGCTCGTTAGTTCTAAGAAGCGGCTGCCGAATTTTTTTCAAAAATCCGCCTGATGCCGTCCTCTTAGAACTAACGAGCCTAAGTGCTCAAATGGCAATATATCCTTTTGAGGATACTGCCGATAATTAATCTAACCGCATTATAAGGGAATATATTTTTGAGAATCTCTATAGTTTTGGTACACAGGCACGTTTATCCCGGAAAAAGGCATCAGACGTATTTTTTGGAGAAAAATACGGCAGCCGTTTCCGGGATAAACGTGCCGGTATTGATATATGAGACATTCTTTCCCAAACTATAGGGAAAAAGTAAAAACGGGCAGGGAAAGCTCCCAGCCCGTTTCGTTAGTCTGTTTTTTATAAAGAACTCCAGATCGTTAGATTGTGCCTAACGGCCAATTACTACCCGGGTCGGATCCACCTGGTTCCGCAGGATGGACAACTCTTCTTCAGTGGGCTCGGGAGTCACAGGCAATTCTTCTAAACGGAGCAGTTCAAATCCACAGTTTTCCTGGACGTCTTCAAAGGTATAGCCCGGGTTCAAAGAGATGACACGCATCCGCTTGGATTCCGGTTCAAAGTCCATGACTGCCATATCAGTAATGATCTTATAGGGGCCTGCATTTTCAGGTAGCCCGGAGTTCTTTCTTGAGTCACCACCTTCAAGCCAGCCTGGGGTGGTTAGAAAGTCTACCTTTTCCACAAACCGCCGTTTGTCCTGGGGTGTCATGACCATCATTTTCCAGCAGAAAGAAGCAAAGTCATTGGCTCCGCCACTGCCTGGCAGCCTGACTTTGGGCGATTCCCAGTCCCCGATGGTGGTGGAGTTCAAGTTGCCGTACATATCGATCTGGGCACCGCCCAGGAATGTATAGTCAACAAACCCCCTGGCACATGAAGACATGATGGTACTCATGGAACTGGCCATGGACGCTTTATAAAATGTCCTGGAGTCACCCACTGAAATGGGCATTTCAGGCAAGTCCGGGCTGATACCACCTGCTTCAAACATGATGACAAGGTCCGGGGATGCGGTTTTTTGGGCCAGCATAGCGGCTGCACAAGGGGCTCCGGTGCCTACCCCGACTGTAGCACCATTTTCCAGTTCCCGGGCAGCGATAACGATCATCATTTCCATTTGGTTATATTCTGTCATTATTCGCCCTCCCCGTTGATCATGAATTCCTTGCGGCGCAGTTGCTGCATTTTTTCCATACCGCCGTTGCGGTCAAGATAAGCTGCAAAATTTTCACAGCCATAAATGTTCTCCTCAAGGAATGCCTCAAATGCCTCAGCGTCTTTTTCCTTGGCCATCCATTCCTTGATGTGGTCCTCATCACTAAAATATTCGTTGGGCATGGTTCCAGGATATGCACCATAAGGCACTTCACAAACTGCATCAACGATGAAATAGGGAATCTGGGTTTTGTGCGGGTCGCGGGCAATCTCTTCGTGGGGGACAATCCTCTCACAGGTAATAATCAGGTGTTTGGAAGCATTGGCAAGCTCAATGTCAGCTACTGCAATGCCTTCGAACCGAGCATTTCCGTATATGTCTGCTTCATGAACATGGATGAAGGATACATCCGGGCTCAATGCCGGTACCAGGGCCATTTTTTTCCCTGTAAAAGGGCAGTTGGCTGATACTGCACCACTGTATTCAAAAGTCTGTGTACCCAGCATACTTCTCATGGGTAAAAAAGGCACTCCCATGGCTGCAGCCTGGAGACGGACAGAAAGGGCATAGTTGCTCCATTCGCTGACCTGGACATCTCCGCTTTCAAGGTACTTCCTGGAGCAGGCTGAAAGACCGCGGGCTTCAAGTCCGACAACATAGGCAACGTCGATCCGGTCATATACTTTTCCGGCAGAAAGAATCTGCATGTCATGGGTGGCTGTGTGCCCTGCAAATCCAAGGTTTCTCTTTTTCTGGCGGACGATTTCATGGCAGGCAGCAACAGGTGTCCGGTTGGCGCCGAAACCGCCAATTCCTAAGTAGTCACCGTCATTAACAAAGGTCTCTACAGCCTGCTTCAATGACATGGTTTTGTCTTTTTTAATCCTGCTTTTTTTCTGGAAAAAGGCACGAGCCGCATCCGGATCCGGATCGGTGAATACAGGACCTTTCCCCTTTTCAATAATTTCCATTGGTTTTCCTCTTAAAATAAATCAATTTTGAAACTTGCTTTCAGGCTAAATCTAATAATATTTCTTAATTTGTTTATTAAGACCGCCTTAAAGCTGTATTTAAATTCTTTATCAAAGTTCCGTAATCGGATGACATTAGTATGTTAATACCATTCCGCCGTCAAACAAAAGATCTCCGCCCACAAGGTAAGTGGCGTGCCTGGAAAATCCGAATATAATCATATTTCCTACTTCAATGGGAGTCATCATCTCCTTGACCCTGGATTTACCCATCATCACATCTGAAACGACCTGCTCCCTTGTGATGCCCCTTTGTTCCGCCTGGGCCGCAATCTGGTTCAGGGCGAGTTGGGTTTTAACAAATCCGGTACTGACCGTAAAGGATCTAATTTTACCTTCCCCTTCTGCTGAAATGGACTGGCTTAAACCCCTTAAACCGAATTTCGTCAAGTTATATACGGGCTTGTTTTTGGTACAGATATGACCATGAATAGAGCACATGTTGGCGATAACGCCTTTGCCGTCAGCACTTTTTTTCATATGGGGGATGGTCAACTGGGAAAGCAGAAAAGGGGCCCTAAGCATAATTTTCTGCATACGGTCGTATGTTTCCATGGGGAAATTTTCAATGGGATCAATGTGCTGCATGCCGGCAATGTTTGCCAGGTATTTGATCTGGCCCATTTGGGCGGCCTTGTCAACAGCCTGGGTTACAGCATTATCATCACACAGGTCGGTGGGGATGAATGTCATGTTACCGCCGTGGGCTTTGGCTAAATCACAGGCAACCTGGCCTGCCTCTTCATTGATGTCCAGCCCGACGACGGTCAGGCCGTTTTTTGCGGCGGCTATGGCGGTTGCCCTGCCGATTCCGCTGCCGGCCCCGGTCACGATACAGACATTGTCCGGGTTAAAGCCTTCGTCTTTAAGGCTAAGAATCTCAAAAGATTGAATTTCAGGTTCCTGGATTTCCATGGTGCTCCTTTCATTGGGGAATACAACAGGCATATTCTCCCGGTTGGGTATTATATCTTTAAAAATGTCACTGTAATTTAATGAGCAAGTTTCAGACCATAAATCGCATTCAGGAGGGGCGTTGGGGTAAAGGTCTGAAATGATACGATTTTGAAATTATACTCGACTTTGCAGAAAAAACAAATTATAAAATTATTTGTATCTAAAAGTCTACATGTATACTTTTAGATACGTTTTTATAACACATTTCAAAGGGACCTTATGACGGACCAGGCATTAAAACAGACCATTGAAAGCCTTCAAGAAGAACTGGAGATGTACCGGTTAATTTTCAACAGCATCAACCATGGTGCCACAGTGATCGATCCCGATGGGAAGATCACCCATATGAATGATCCATATGGCCGGTTTTTAGATGTAGATCCCGGTGAGCAGATCGGGAAACATTGTACAGAAGTGTTTGAAAATACCCGAATGCACATTGTGGCAATGACGAAAAAAGAAGAGATCAACCAATCCCAGCGGATTAATGGGATGGATATGGTGGTCCAACGAATTCCAATGCAGCGGGACGGCAAACTCATCGGAGTGTATGGCCAGGTGATCTTTAAAGATGTGTCTGAAGTCGGTGCCCTGGCTCAAAAACTGTCCAAGCTTGAATCAAAAGTTAAGGCCTATGAAAAAGAGCTTTTTGACCTAAGGGCCACCCGGTATACGTTTGACAGCATTATCGGTGAAAGCAGGGAAATTTTATACTTGAAAGATCAGGCCAGGCAGGCGGCAAATAATGATTCCACCGTTTTGATCACAGGTGACTCGGGAACAGGAAAAGAGTTGTTTGCTCAATCCATTCATCAGGGTAGCAGCAGGTGTCTTAACCCCTTTATCCGTATCAACTGTGCTGCTATTCCAAAAGACCTGTTAGAGTCAGAGTTGTTTGGGTACGAGTCTGGTGCGTTTACAGGTGCCAAGGCCAAGGGAAAAACAGGAAAGTTTGAACTGGCGGACAAGGGGACCATTTTTCTTGACGAAATCGGGGACTTGCCCCTTGAAATGCAGCCCAAATTATTGAGGGTACTGGAAGAAAAAGAATTTGAAAAGATTGGGGGAACCCGGATTATCCGGCCTGATTTCAGGGTGATATGTGCCACGAACCAAGACCTTGAAACCTTAATGGAGCAAGGACGGTTCAGAAAAGATTTATTTTACCGGCTCAATGTTATTCCCATAGAGATACCCCCTTTACGCGAGCGTAGGGAGGATATTTTACCCATTGCAAACCATCTGCTTCTGCAGATGGTAAACGAGGCCAACCTTCCTGATAAAAGGATCGAGAAGGAGGCTGAAACAGAATTAATCCATCACGACTGGCCTGGAAATGTCAGGGAGTTATCCAATGTTTTAGAGCGGGCCATGTATGCCTCTCAATCTCCTTTTATTTATAAGGGCGATTTGCCCTTTTCCATGGCGTTCACCGGGAAGCCTAAAAAGTCACCTGACAGGTCAAATTTGAAAACAGCCAAGAACCAGGCG
>JAKSAU010001139.1 GCA_022361535.1 Desulfobacterales bacterium | reverse complement strand
GGTATTTTTACTCAAAAAATCGAATTTGAAGAAGAACAGATCCTGGCCTGGGCAAAGGATGCTGAAGAAAGAAAGGCAGATGCCCTTAATATCATGACCACAGGAACGTATCCCTTTAAACGGTTTCTTGAGATAGGCAAGTTGCTTAAAGAGAACGTCTCTACTCCTTTGGTGGCAAATACCCGTGATATCAACCACCAGGAAGGAGAACAGCTCCTTGAGGCGGGGTTTGTCGGCGCCTACCATGCCATTCGTTTGGGAGAGGGCAGGGACACGCCTTTGAAAAAAGAAAAACGGATCAAAACCATTCAAACCTTTGGGGAGGTCGGTCTTAAATGGATGAACTGTATTGAACCGGTAGGCCCGGAGCATAAAGTGGATGAGCTTATCGAACTGATGTTCCTGGCCCGTGAGTATAAAGCCACCTACAGCGGTGTGATGCGTCGGGTCAATTTCCCGGGCAGTCCCATGGAAAAATTTGGTATGATCACGGAATTTGAAATGGCCAAGCTCGTTGCAGTGAGCCGCCTGGTTATGGGAAGGGTGCCCAAAGCCCATTGTACCCATGAGCCTCACACCGCATCCATGGTGGCGGGGGCTAACCTGTTTTTCCCTGAAAAGGGATCCAGCCCCAGGGACTGCGAAGCAGATACATCAAAAGGCCGGGCTCTTGATATCCCTGAGTGCCGCAGGATGTTTTGGGAAACCGGGTGGGATCCGGATTTGCCTTCGAATTGTTTTTAACCGGGAAAACTAAACACGTATTCAGGAGAGTTGACCATGTTACGCTTAGGAGTGCTGTCGATTGTTTTGCTGCTTACTTTGGCTCCGGTATTTCAGATCAATTGTCTTGCCTTTAATGCAGGCACCTGGAAAACAGCCCAGACCATCCAGCCGTTTTACTACGGACAATTTGCAAAAGAGCAGGTAAAGGTTTTTTCTTTTACCAATCCGGCAGACCAGAAAACAGCTCTTCTGGCCGGTACCCTGGATATTTGCGGTACCACACTGGCCCATGCCATACATTCAGCGTCGCAAGGACAACCGGTTGTTGTTGTGGCAGCATTGTGTAACAAATGTTCAGCCTTTGTGACCCGGGTGGATGGTTCTGTTAATTCGGTGGCCGATCTTAAGGGGAAGAAGATCGGGTATGTGCCGGGAACCATGCACGAAATCCTTCTTCGTGAATCCTTGGTCCGTAACGGCCTTTCACCTGAAAAGGATGTACGCCTGACCCGTGTTGATTTTTTTGATATGGGTCTTGCACTTGCCCGCGGCGGTATTGAAGCCTTTGTATCAGGAGAGCCTTTTCCCACCCTGGCCGTAATTAACGGATATGGCAAAATTATGTCTTATCCTTATTATGGGGAGTCCATCGGTACCATCAATGCAGGCATGCTGGTAAAACGTGATACCATTGAAAAAAATCCAGATCTTGTGTTGGCGATGATCAACGCCCATGCAAAAGCAACCCAATACTTGAATAAAAATCCTGATACCTGGCTGAAAAAAGCGTCAGAGTTTGGAACTCCTTTAAAGGTGCTTGAAGCGGCATCTTCTAATATGGAACTGGCTTGGGACATGGATGAGAATTTTATCCGTAAAACCCGTGCTCTAGGAGAACGGATGCAGGCATTGGGCCTGATAAAGCAACAACCCGATTATGACCGGCTCTTTGATTTAAATTTTGTGAAAAAGGTCAAAGCGGAGATAGGGCAAACCCAATGAAATGGTCGCTCTCTTGGGGACTGCCATGGATCCTGCCCATTGCGGCGTTAGGATTTTGGATACTGGTCGGGGCGTTCAACTGGTTACCCTCCTACCTGCTTCCTCCCCCATTGGAAGTGGCCCAAACCGGGTTCGTTTACATATTTGGCACACCAGGGGAGGCTCCTTATGCAGGACGTTTCTTATCTGACGCCATAGCAAGCCTTTACCGTGTATGCCTTGGGTTTCTTTTGGCTTCAGTGTTGGGCCTGGTTTTGGGGATATTGTCCGGCCGGGTGTCCCGTGTCCGCCAAATGCTTGGCACATCAGTAAACGGTCTGCGGGCAGTTCCCGGAATTACTTGGCTGCCACTGGCTATGGTCTGGTTTGGCATAGGCCTGAAGACCACCGTTTTCCTGGTGGCAATGGCTGCTTTTTTTCCCATATATCTCAATGCAGCTGACGGTGCTGCCAGGGTTAGTCCGACGTTGCTGCAAGCCGGGGCCATGATGGGAGTAGACCGGATCAGGGGCACCTTTGCGATTCTTTTGCCTGCAGCTATGCCTTCTATCGTCACAGGGCTTAGGTTGGGGTTAGGCATTTCCTGGGCCTATCTGGTGTTAGGGGAACTGTCCGGCGTACCTGACGGACTTGGGGCTGTGATAATGGATGCCAGGATGCTGGGGCGCATCGATATGATAGTAGTGGGGATCTGTCTTATCGCAATCATGGGAAGGATCACCGACCTGATGCTTAAAGCCGGATTGAAATTTTGCTTTAAAAGTGCTGCAAGGATGACATAAAGGGATTGGGTATGCTATCGGACAATCCGGCACCAGTACTTGACATTCAGAGATTATCAAAAGGGTTCAAAGGTAATGGTAATCAGCTTACAGTGCTCAAAGACCTTGATTTTAAAGTCATGCCCGGTGAACTGATCTGTATCCTTGGCCGCAGTGGCTGCGGTAAATCTACCCTGTTAAAGTTGCTTGCCGGATTTATTCTGCCAAGCTCGGGCCAAATCCTTTTCAAGGGATCACCCATCAAGTCTCCGGGGCCTGACCGGTGTGTTGTCTTCCAGGAAGATGCACTTTTTCCCTGGCTCACGGTTGAAGAAAATATTGGATTCGGCCTTAAAGGAAAAAAAATCACCCGGGCGGAAAAACAGAAGCAAGTAGATCGTTTCCTGGATTTGGTCGGGCTGTCGGATTTTCGCAACTATCTTCCCAAAGAGATATCCGGCGGGATGAAACAAAGGGTTGCCCTGGCCAGGGTATTGGTGCTCAATCCGGAAATACTTCTCATGGATGAGCCCTTTGCTGCTCTTGACGCACAGACCCGGGAAAAGATGCAGGATCTTCTTCTCAGTCTATGGGAAACATTGGGGCATACAATCGTTTTTGTAACCCATGATGTCAGGGAAGCGGTTGCCTTAAGTTGCCGGACCATGGTCATGAACAAGATGCCAGGGCCTCTTTTGGAAACGGTTGCCATTGATTTGGAACGTCCAAGATCGGAAGAAAATGAAAAATTTACAGCCTATACAGGGCGGTTAAAAGCACTTGTTTCCACTTCTTGAGGATATCGTAAAAGAAATGTATTCAGATACTCAGACTAAGGGCGTGGATATTCAGGAAACGGATGGTTGTATTTTTTGAATATGTTTTCTAATTCTCCGGAGCGGATCAACCGTTTCATACCCTTTTCGTAAAGCGCCATAATGGCCTTACCCCGATCGGAATTATTAAAAACAGGATGGTAGGTTCGCTTGAGGACCGGTTCAATGCGCAGGGTTTTTCTTTCTACGGGAAAAATACTATTGGAGATGGATTCGTTAATCAGATTGAGATCGTCAATATAGAAATCCCCCCGACCAAGAATAATCTGTCCCAGAGCAGAAACGCCTGAATCGGTTTCCACAGGAATCAGATCCACATTAAATTCCTCTGGTTTATAGTATCCTCTTCGCCAAAACGCTGTTTTTTGGGACAATGATACAATGCCCTGCCAGTCATTTATCCTATCCTTTTTGAACAGCGCATAAACAATACCTTCATACATCTGGTAGTCCGCCAACAACAGACCTGGCAGATCATCGTTTTTATCCTTACAAGTGTATATATCTGCCAAATTATTTTGCAGCATATAAAGTCCTCGTTTGGCACTCGTATATTTGTGGCTTACTTTGATGTTTTGAGCGGTAAAAATGGCCGATAGGATGTCATGATATAGTCCTGTGCCGTCCTGGTTTGTAAAATCCTGCCATGACGGACTGCAGGAAACCACTTGGCCAATTGATGCTGCAGAGCATGTAAATGGGCTCAGAAGAAGAAACCAGCAGGTAAGAAAGATTAAACTGAATCTGAATATGTAGAGCCTTAAAAACGACATGATCGGCAGTAAACCACATCCAAGATGAAAAATCCAGATTTTTCCCAAAGTCAAAAAAGGGCGAATTTATATACTGATTCCGACCCGTTTATCCTATAGTAAGTCTCAAAATTAATTTCCGATTTGCCCTGTTGAACAAGGGATTCCGTACAACAAAAACCGGCTCGTTAGTTCTAAGAAGCGGCTGCCGAATTTTTTTCAAAAATCCGCCTGATGCCGGCTTCTTAGAACTAACGAGCCTAAGTGCGCAAATGGCAATACCTTCTTTTGAGGATACTGCCGATAATTAATCTAAACGCATTATAAAGGAGTATATTTTTGAGAACCCCTATAAGATTTGATGGCCGTATTTATTTGAAAAAATATGCCTGATACCGTTCTCAAGGACAAACGAGCCTGCAAAGTCAGATAATCCTGGGTAAAAGAAATAACGCTTTATTCTGATCGGTTAATTATCTAATAACAGGTGATTGATATCCGGCAGCAACAGAGGCTGGGGAAAGTGATGAAAAATAAAAGTCCCCTTTGTTTAGCGCAGTATATTTTTTTTGAAAAATGGAGTAGAAATAATAGGTGCAACATTTGTTGCTTTATGTGTTCAAGCATTGTGGCATATATCAATTTTGGGCAGATACTGAAAGTTTAAATAGAGATAGTCCCCTTGGGAAGGATGTTATAAATGGATCTTTGGCATGTTTTAATGGAACTGGTAATGCTTTTGGGCATGGCATTTTTTCTGGGCAGTTTGGCACAGAAATTTAAACAAAGCCCTATTCTTGGATATATCCTTGCCGGTGTCATTGTGGGGCCGCTCATCAAAAATGCAGCCACAGTAGAACAGATGGCTGAGTTAGGCGTGTCCCTGCTATTGTTTTCAATCGGCTTAGAGTTTTCATTCAACCAGCTTCGAAGCATGGGCAAGACCGCGTTTGGGGGCGGTGCGCTCCAGGTGGGAGGCACCCTGATTCTTGTCAGTCTGGCCATGTCGGCTTTCTATCCTTTGCCGACAGCATTGGCGCTCGGGGCGCTGGTGGCTTTAAGTTCCACAACCATTGTTTTAAGGGTCCTTGTGAACCGTGTTGAGATGGAGTCTGTTCATGGGCGGACCAGTTTGGGTATCCTCCTGTTTCAGGATATGGCTATTGTACCTTTGGTCATTATGATCGGCCTTCTGTCTCCTTCTAGCGGCAGTTACGGTCTTGCTGTGCATGTGGTAAAGCTTTTTGCCGCAGTCACAGGTCTTGTGGCAGTGCTTTATATTGTTCTCTATCACCTGATACCAAAGCTTTTGTCTTCAGCCATGCTTTTTGCCAACCGGGAGCTTACCGTATTGTTTGCAGTATCCACAGGCCTTGGGGCCACTTGGGCAGCCCATTGGATCGGAATATCTCCCGCACTTGGGGCGTTTGTGGCCGGTATGCTTTTAGGCGAGTCTCCTTTTGCCGCCCAGGTCAGGTCTGATATCGGTTCTTTGAGAACTATGATGGTGACGCTCTTTTTTGCTTCCGTGGGCATGTTTGTCAAACCCATGTGGTTTGTCTCTCACCTTCACTATATACTACCTTTAGCCATCATTATTTTTATGGTTAAAGCTGCGGTGATTTTTGGGGTAACAATGATTATGGGGCTAAATCGCCGCCATGCCCTGGCTACAGGGATTACTCTGGGACAGGTGGGAGAATTTTCATTTGTGCTGGCAGCCGCAGCCCGGGATGGTGCATTGATCAGCGATATGGCCATGGATCTGATTGTTTCAATTACCATTGTCCTAATGCTGGCGACACCGTATATGGTAGCGCTGGCAACTCCACTGGCAGACAAAATTATACGAATTATAACCCGTTCGGGTAAAACAGTGGAGCAAGACGATCTTTCAAGCGCTGGAGATGAAAACCTCCGGGTTATTGTTGTCGGACTGGGTCCTGCAGGTCGTCATGTGGTAGAGAGTTTAAAAAACAAAGGCTTTCATCCTGTGATCATTGATGTAAATCCGCAAAGCCTGAAATATGCTGTCCGGGAAAATATTGAAATTCACCTGGGGGATGCTTCAAGCGAAGAAATTCTTCACCATTCAGGACTCAAACAAGCTTGTATGGGGGTAATCACCGTGCCCGATCCTAAAGTCTCGGTACAGATCATCAATACGATTCGTCAGTTGACCCCTGACCTGTCTCTTGTGGTGCGCAGCCGCTATAACATGCATAATCAGGATTTGGTCAATGCAGGGGCTACTGTGGTCGTGGATGAGGAAAGCCTCATGGGAGAGATGATCAGCAGCCAAATTCTTGATTGCGTTTCAGATGATACATGTACGCTCATGGCATGCCGGTTGACAGGTCGGCGTTTGGTAGAGGCTGGTTCGGGCAAAAAGACGGACTTATCCCAGGCAGATGAAGTCAATTCTCCAGAGCCGACTTGAGCCACTCACGGAAGAGAATAGCACTTTTAGCTTCACTTGCGGTTTTTGGAAGAGAAAAATAGTAATTGCCGGTCTGGATAGGATCAAGCCCCAAAGGGGCAACCAGACGACCAGATGCAAGTTCGTCTCTGATAAGGAATATATCACCAAGGGCAACTCCTAAGCCGGCAGTGGCCGCCTGAAGGGCTGCATCATCCACCTCAAATATCTGACCGGCCTCAAAATTTAAACCCTCTACCCCCTTTTGTTCAGCCCAGGCTTGCCATTCTTTTAAATCCGGACTGTTGTGAAGCAGTGTATGCCGACGAAGATCATCGGGATTTTGGATCGGGGATTTCCCGTTGGCAAGTGAGGGTGCACAAACAGGGACCAGTTTTTCTTTAAGAATTTTGTCCCGCTCCACACCAGAAATTTCTTTTCCCAGATGAGTAATGCCCGCGTCAAAGTTTTCACGGGTAAAATCTACATTTGTACTTGAGGTGGTTAGTCTGATACGAATATCCGGATGACGGGACTGAAAATGATGAAGCCGTGGGATAAGCCAGCGTATGGCAAAAGTCGGGTGGACCTTGAGACTGAAGTCTTGGCTTTGTGTTTTTAAGGTGCCTACGGCTCGGGCCATGATATCAAAAGCCTGGGTCAGCGGCGGCAATAGACGCATTCCCTGGTCTGTGAGCCTCAACCGCTTATGCATCCTGTGAAAAAGCGTTACATCGAGCTGAAGTTCCAGTTGTTTAATCTGTCGGCTGACTGCACCCTGAGTGACAGAGAGTTCTTTGGCCGCTAATGTGAAACTGCTGTGGCGGGCAGCCGCCTCAAAGGCCCTGAGTGCATTGAGGGAGGGCAGGGTCGATTTTCTTTTCTTTTGCATGAGTTTTAATCATTCATACCATGTGTTAAAATCGTTTGACGTCATCTAATAATACGGTTTTAATATAAAATCAACCAAGGGAGTGCCGTACAGGAATCCCGAAGAAAAATCATAAAAATGAGGATAAACATATGAAAGCCAAAGAATTAATTGATCTTGAGGACCGGTACGGGGCCAAAAATTACAAACCCCTGGATGTTGTTCTTTCCAAAGGCGAAGGCATTTGGGTATGGGATGTGGATGGAAATAAATACATGGATTGCCTGTCTGCTTATTCTGCTGTGAACCAGGGCCACTGCCATCCTAAAATCAAAGCCTCCATGATGGAGCAGGCCGAAAAATTGACCCTGACTTCCCGCGCATTTCGCAATGACCAGTTGCCAAAGCTATACGAAGAGCTTTGTACTCTTACCGATTCCCATAAAATGCTGCCCATGAATTCCGGCGCTGAGGCCGTGGAAACTGTTATCAAGTGTGCAAGAAAATGGGGCTACGAGAATAAAGGCGTTCTGGAGGGCCAGGCTGAAATAATCGTATGCAAAGATAATTTCCACGGCAGGACCCTGTCAATCATAGGATTCTCAACAGACGAAAATGCCCGTCAGAATTTCGGGCCGTTTACCCCGGGATTCATAACTATACCGTTTGGTGATGCCAAGGCACTGGAGGACGCAATAACTCCAAATACAGTTGCCTTTATGGTTGAACCGGTTCAGGGCGAGGCTGGAGTAATTATTCCGCCTCAAGGTTATCTTAAAGAAGTACGCCGCATTTGTTCCGAGAAAAACGTTCTGATGATTCTCGATGAAATCCAGACCGGCCTGGGCCGTACCGGAAAAATGCTGGCTGAAGAGCATGAAGGTGTTCAGGCTGACCTGACCCTTATCGGTAAAGCTTTGTCAGGCGGTTTCTACCCGGTTTCAGCTGTATTGTCCAACGATGAGGTTCTCGGTGTATTGCAGCCTGGCCAGCATGGTTCTACCTTTGGCGGCAACCCCCTTGCTTGTGCCGTTGCCAGGACCGCTCTCAAGGTGCTGGTTGACGAGAAAATGATTGAAAATGCCGAAAAAATGGGCGCGTATTTCTTAGAGCAGCTTAGAACCATTGACAACCCGGTGATTAAAGAGGTTCGGGGAATTGGCCTTATGATCGCCATTGAATTGAAAGAAGGTACTCAAGGCGGTGCCCGGGCGATTTGTGAGCGTCTGATGAAAATGGGTATGTTGTGCAAGGAAACACATACTTATACCATCCGTTTTGCCCCTCCCCTGATCATTACCAAGGAAGATATTGACTGGGCTGTGGATCAGGTAAAAGCAGCATTTGCTTAACGACTAAATAGAAAACTGGCTAAACAGATAAAGAAAAATGGGAGACGATACTCATCGTCTCCCATTTTTCTTTGGGTAGGTTAAAACGTTTCTTTTAAAAGCTTCTCCAGGATTTCCTGTGCATCTTCTACTATTCGTGCACACAATCCTGACTCCCTGAGCCCCTTAATTTGTTGCGGGTCATTTATGTTTATCCTGTGACGTTCCAGAATTTGCCGGCATTGAATTGTCTTTTGACGCTTTCGAAACTGGTGGCAAAATTCCTGGGCTGCCATTGCACATTGTTCGTTGGTATACCGGTCCCATGCTGCACCGGAACCGAATTTCAGGCCTGTTACGATAATTGCTCCTGTCACAGCACCACATGTTTTCCCCTGGGCCAGGCCACCGGCCAATCCGGTAGCCAGTTTCGCTGCGGTATCACGATTCAGGCCGAATCGTTGGCAATAGGCCATGACCAAGGCTTGTGAGCATGAATGCCCTGCCATAAGATAGTCCACAGCTGTCTTCTGGTCAGTCATCTTTTTTCTCCTATAAAACAAATTGTCACCATAGGTGACTTTGTGAGTAAAAATTTTTACCGTGAAAATATTCCTTTGAGCAATAGTTCAATGCCCTGCTCAATAGCATCCCAGCCTTGAGAAGATTGCAAATCTATGCCGCCAACAACCGGATGAATCCGTGATTTAATAATTAAATGGTTTACAGCACCGCCCATTAACACAACAACAGCAGACAATGCCTTGTCGTCAGGGATATCGTCAAGCTCATCAAAAAACTCGAGAATGGTCTTGATCCTTATGGCTTCAAGCTGTTCTGATAATTCATTCTTAGCCAAAAGCTCCCAGGCAAGAATATCCTGGGTAAGTGGGCGTTTTTTTAGGGCCGCAGCAAAGGATTTGAAAAAATGGGCCATTTGTCGGTCTGGTGGTAAGGCTTTGACCTTGTCAGGATCAGGCCCCATGAGTTCGGTTACTCCGGGCCAGAAATCCACTGTTCTGCTAAAGGCTGCCACAAGCCCGGGTAAACCGTTAAAGTACCGATAAACTAATACTTTATCGACTCCGGCTTCTTTAGCTACTTTATTAACGCCCAACCCTTTAAACCCTTCTTTGGCCAGAAGGGTGCCTACTGATTTGACCAACTTATCTTTTGTTGCTTCTTTTTTGTCTGTCATAAACTTTTTCCCTGAATGTCACCAATGGTGACTTTGTAGGAAAGGTGATCGTTGATGTCAAGGAAAATTTTTTGAGTAAACAGATATCCCAGTTACGAAGAAGATCTTATTGTACTTTAAGCAATAAAAGATTTGTATTATTAAGGGCCTTTTTAAGGAATTTTGTGTATAGTTATCAGGTGTTAATTTGGATGGAATTTATAATGATTGTAATTAGGAGTGATTTAGAAAAATGAAAACAAGAATAGTAACAGGCCTGTTTATAATGATTTCTTTGACATTGTTTTCTTGTGCCAGCATGCAGACAAATCAACAAAAAGGGACTGCAGTTGGAGCAGGCAGTGGTGCAGCTGTGGGGGCTATTCTGGGGCAGGCTATTGGAGGCAATACAGAGTCCACCCTAATTGGTGCCGGAATTGGTGCGGCTGTCGGCGGTATTGCCGGAAATCAGATCGGTAAATACATGGATATGCAGGAGCAGGAACTGCGGAATGCGATTGCTGCCTCAGAAGCTGCAAGTATCAGGCGTGAGCAGGATATCCTCCGTGCCACCTTTAAAGGAGAGGCCTATTTTGATTATGATTCCAGCCAGCTGAAACCCGGTGCCTATGAAGAATTAAGACGGATTGCAGACATATTGAATAAATATCCGCAGACCACCATTGAAGTCGGCGGGCATACTGATACCCGTGGATCAGAAGAGTACAACCAGCGGTTGTCCGAGCAGCGGGCTCAGGCCGTTGGAAACGAGTTGATGCGAAACGGTGTGGCAGCCCAGAGAATAACGATTGTAGGATACGGCGAATCCCGCCCTATCTCATCAGATCATGCCATGAACCGGCGTGTTGAGGTAATTATTGAGCCGATCCGTCAAGGATAATTCTGAAATCCATGCAATTGAATAGTTAAGGGCAATAGCAAGATAGGGTCTCTCTAATGTTGACCTGCTGAACGTGGCCTAAAAACGAAAGGGTGACCATGGAATCATATGACCAGATTATCAAAACCATCTCATTGAGCATGGGCGCTGCCTGGGCAAGCGGGATCAACCTGTATGCCACCATTTTAGTTCTTGGCCTTTTAGGGGCAACGGATAACATTGTCCTGCCGCAGGGGTTGGAAATCCTTATGGATCCCATGGTGATGTGGGCCGCAGGACTTATGTATTTTGTAGAATTCTTTGCAGATAAAGTCCCTGGCGTGGATACAGGTTGGGATACCCTTCATACTTTTGTTCGAATTCCGGCCGGTGTGATGATTGCCGCAGCAGCAGTTGGCGACGTCAATCCTGCTGTGACGCTTGCTGCAGCCATTTTGGGCGGTGGTTTGGCAGCAGGCAGCCACTTGACCAAGTCGGGTACACGTGTTTTGATCAACGCTTCTCCGGAACCGGTCAGCAACTGGACAGCGTCTGTGCTTGAAGATATAGCTGTTATCGGCGGGGTTTGGGCGGCACTGCAGCATCCTGTCCTTTTTCTTGTCTGTTTGGTCATTTTTGTTGCTGTTATTGCTTGGCTGCTTCCAAAAATTTGGCGTGCGATTAAAACATTTATCACCAAGATAAAACAATTTTTCAGTAAAAAGACGGAACCTGAATCCTGAAAAGTTACTTTAATTGGGGTTGGTATAAAACAAAAAAAGGAGAGACCATGGGCTGGGTAAAAACAGGGGCTGTTATTTTTCTAATTATCGTTTTTATGGGATGTGGAAGAAACCTTCCTTTTGAATACAGATACCTGTCTCCAAGTTCTGTTGAGATAACCTACCAAGGGCAGAAATATCTCCTTAACCAGTATGGAGATTCTGCTTCAACCCCGTTTGACTATAGTTTTGAATCGGACGGTGATCTGGATATCCGTATCGAAGGGAAAGACTATGAGATTGACAGTCCCTATGATGTAGACAAAAAGAAGAAGAAAAAAAAGAAAACAACTAAGAAAAAATCAAAACGCAAATAGGGATTGAGTTAATGATTTAAGCCATAAATTCTTTTACCCAGTCGTTAGCGGGGTTGTCTATCAGATCCTTTGGACTGCCCTGCTGGACGATGCGGCCCTTGTCCATGAGGATAATATGTGAGCCTGCTGCAAATGCCTCTTCATGGTCATGGGTGACAAAGATAGTTGTTATCTGAAGCTGAGACAGGATGTCGGTAAGCTGGGCCAAAAGCCGTTTTCTTAACACCCGGTCAAGGGCGCTCAACGGTTCGTCAAGCATGAGCAGGAGGGGTCCTGGCGCCAGGGTTCGGGCTAAAGCTACCCGTTGGCGTTCTCCGCCTGACAACTCATCCACTCTCCGGTTCTCAAAGCCTTCAAGCCCTGTCAAGGCAAGCATTTTTTGTACTGCGTCTGTCTGTTCAGCATTGGACGCCCCTTTCATTTTCAGGCCAAAGGCGATGTTGTGAAATACATTTAAATGGGGAAACAGGGCATACTCCTGGAACATCATACCAAACTTGCGTTTGTGGGGCGGGATGTGAACAATTGATTTCCCCCTGAATAGAATATCTCCTATATCCGGGGTTTCCAGTCCCGCAATCATTCGAAGTAACGTTGTTTTTCCACTGCCGGACGGGCCGAGAACGGAGAGCTTGCTTCCCTTTGGCAGGGACAAGTCAAGGCGGTCCAGGTAGATCTCGCCGTTTTCTCCTTTTTTAGATATCTGTTTTAAAACCAGTTCATTTTCCATGTTTAAAATCCTTTTGGATCCCGTGTGCTGATCGTTTCAATAAGGACAAATCCTATTGCCGTAATTACCATGAGAATTGTGGATATGGCCATGGCCTGACCGTAATTCATGGCTCCTGGCTGTCCAAGGAACCTGTATATGGCAAGAGGGATGGTGGGGGTGTGGGGACTGGCCGTAAAAATGGTGGCACCGAATTCCCCCAAGCTGATGGTAAAGGCAAACACTGCTCCCGCCACAAGAGCCCTTGCCATAAGAGGCAGGTCAATGGCAGTGAAAACCCTGACAGGAGATGCCCCCAAAGTAGAGGCTGCTTCCCTGATGTCAGAGGGGATGCTTCGCAAGGCAGGCAGGATAGCCCTTAGTACAAAGGGGAATCCCACCAAAGCATGAACCATCGGTACCAGCAGTGCCGATGTCCTCAGATTTAACGGTGGTTTATCCAATGTGATAATGATGCCAAACCCCAAAGTCACGGCTGATGTGGACAAAGGCAGCATGAAAATGGGATCAAAAAACGCTGTGATGTATTTAGGCATTTCCCGGTCGCTGTATGAGATAAACAAAGCTGCGCATATACCAGTTACCATGGCAATTCCAAGGGCGCTTGCAGCAAATATAAATGAAAACCGAACAGCCTGAAAAGGCGGGATATGAAAAATGGAGTCCGAAGTGTTTTCAAAAATTGCCTGATAAAAGATCAGGGAAATGTTTCCATTGTGTACCAGTGATTTTGCAGCCAGGGCCAGAAGAGGCAGTACGCACAAAAGGATAATGAATCCTGCTGTCGCGGCTACAACTGCCTTTTCTCGTTTTTTAGACGGCCGTTTTAATACGGTCTGGTCTGCCTTGGGCGTATACCGGACAGCCTGTTTGGAAAAGGCTGTGTACAAGGCCATGAGTGCCAGGGTAAACAATATCTGGATCAAGGAGAGAAATGCAGCCAAGGGCAGATTAAATAAATGGGCTGCCTGGCGGTAGATTTCAGCTTCTATGGTTGAATAGGAAGGACCTCCTAAAATCAGGATAATGCCAAAACTTGAAAAGCAGAAAATAAAGACCAGCAGGATGGCGGCCCAGATGGCAGGCATAAGCAAGGGCAGCGTGATATGGATAAATCCCTTTAATGGACCTGCACCCAGCATGGCAGCAGCTTCCCGTATTTCACCCTGCAGAGCGGTCCAGTAACTGGTCAATATCCTGAGCATAACTGAAAAATTATAAAACAAGTGTGCTAAAAAAATCATGGCCAAAGGGTGGCGGATGTTTAAGAATGCAAGCCATCCTGTTTTACCGAAGCTTGCTTCTAAAGCAGCTGCAACCACAACAGCAGGCAGAACAAAAGGAATGGCAGACAGAACCGTAAGCGCTTTTTTCCCCTTAAACCTGTAGTGGGACATAACAAAGGCACAAGGCAGTGCACAGGCAAGGGTAATCAAGGTGGATACCCCGGCCTGCCAAAAGGTGAACCAAATGATATTGAGCATCCGTCTGGACCCAAAAAACTGATCCAAAAAGCTTAGGTCAACCTTTAAATCCTGTGGGAATCCCTGTAAAAAGCTTTTTGTGAAAATGCCGAACAGGGGGTAGAAATAAAACACCAGGAAAAACAGCAGGGGAATTATCCCGGCCAGGACATAAGGGTGTGTGTAATGCCTTTGTGTCACTATAGGATGTTTTCCGTCCACTCCCGGATCCATTTATCCCGGTTTTTGTCTATTTTTTCCGGTGCAAGTGATGCAGGAGTGTCAGTAATCCGTGCATGATCCGTAAAAACTTTAGGCAGCTTGGCCTCTGGGCTTGCAGGAAAAACAAACATTTGTAGCGGGATATCTTCCTGGAATTTATTCGAGAGGATAAAATCCATAGCCTTTTTTGCAAGTTCGGTGTTTGGGCTGTTTTTCAATATGCCTGCAAATTCAATCTGGCGGAAAGCAGACCCATTGTCAATGACCACGCCAGTAGGCGCTTTTTCAGGTTTTGTTTCTGCGAAAAAGACTTCGGCAGCCGGGCTTGACGCATAGGAAACCACGATGGGCCGGTCGCCTTCGGAGGCCGCTGTGAATTGGCCCCAATATGCTTCTTTCCAGCCGTTAGTGATCATGACACCATTGGCTTTCAGTTTTTTCCAATATTCGATATATCCGGTTTCACCAAAGCGGCTGACTGTGGCCAAAAGAAAAGCAAGTCCAGGTGAAGAGGTTGCCGGATTCTGAACGACAGTAAGGCCCTTGTATGCAGGTTTTACCAAGTCCTCAAGTCCTTTGGGCGGCGCCAGATTCTTTTGTGCAAACCATTTGATGTCATAGTTTAGACAGACATCCCCATAATCCACAGGTATAAGACGGTTTTTTTTGTCCAGTTTTAATGCCGGATCAACACTTTCAAATCCTACAGGGGCGTAAGGCACAAATATGTTTTCAGCCAGAGCCCGGCCTAAAAAGGTGTTATCTACGCCATAGAAAATGTCTGCAAGAGGGTTGTTCTTGGATAAAATAGCCTTGTTCAGGGCTTCGCCTGCATCACCGGACCTTAAGATAACTACCTCGACACCCAGTGCTTTTTTAAAATCAGCCAGCACAGGCTTGGAGATGCTGAAACTGTCATGGGTCATAATGGTCAGTTTTTTTGCAAAGACAACAGGTGATGTCATTGCTGCAAGGATGATTGTACACACCAGCAAGGAAAGAGTCTTTTTCATTTTTTTCTCCACATCGTATTCAATGGCTGCTCATGCAAGCCGTATAATTTTTCGGGCAAGTGTACCAGAAAACTGAAAAGAATGCACAAAAGAACAAGGTCCGGCTGAATAATTTTCACCCGGACCTTGTTTTGGTATTTTGTTCTATACTGATTACCGTCTGTCCGGCCAGATATCCACGGACATTTCTGTCAGTTTATATTTCTGGATTTTTCCGGATGCGGTCATTGGGTAGTCATTGAGGAAGTGGACATATCTTGGGATTTTATACCGGCTTATTTTACCTCGGCAAAAATCACTCACATCACTGGGTTCCAGGTCTGCACCTTCCTTGAGAATGACAAAAGCCCCTACCTCTTCCCCATACTTTTTGCTGGGTACGGCAGCGACCTGGATATCTGAGATTTCATCCATGCGGTAAAGAAACTCTTCGATTTCTTTAGGGTAGATGTTCTCGCCTCCACGGATGATCATATCTTTGTGGCGGCCGGTAATAGACAGGTTGCCGTCCTCGTCCATAACGCCCAAGTCCCCTGAGTGGAGCCAGCCGTCTTTGTCAATTGCCTCAGTCGTAGCTTCCTGATTGTTGTAATATCCTTTCATTATGCTGTATCCCCTGCAGCAGACTTCACCTTGTGCACCTGGGGGTAATTCATCTCCTGTTTCAATGTCAATAACCTTGACTTCGATATGAGGAAGAGGGCGGCCAACGGTTTCTACCCTGACCCTTATGTCGTCATCGATACGGGTGTAGGTCATTACCGGAGACGCCTCTGTTAGGCCGTAGCAGATGGTAATGTCAGTCATGTTCATTTTATCAATGACTTGCTCCATGACATGCACCGGGCAGTTGGAGCCGGCCATGATGCCTGTTCTCAGTGTGGAAAAGTCAAACTTGTTGAACATGGGATGCTCCAGGACAGCAATGAACATGGTCGGCACACCATACAGGGCTGTACATCCTTCCTGCTCCACTGAAGCCATAACTTGAATGGGATCAAACCCTTCCAGTACGACCATACATGTACCGTGATTGACGGCCGCAAGTACACCTAACACGCAGCCAAAGCAGTGGAAAAGGGGGACCGGCAGACAGAGCCTGTCGTTTTCCGTGAAATCTTGGTTGGCTCCGATCCAATACCCGTTGTTGCCAATGTTATAATGGGTGAGCATAACCCCTTTAGGGAATCCCGTGGTACCGGAGGTATACTGCATGTTTACGACATCATGAGGATCCAGGCTTGCCTGTCGGGCAAGGTATTCTTCATCTGACACCATGACTGACAATGCCCTTATTTCGGGAATCGTGTACATGCCCCGGTGTTTCTCAGGACCTAAGAAAGCCACCCGTTTGAGATGGGGAAATTTTTCGCTTTTCAGATGCCCCCTCTGGCAGGTTTTAAGTTCCGGCACCAGTTCGTAAACGGTGTTGATATAGTCGGTGTCCTGGAATCCGTCGATTAGAAATAAATTTTCTGTTTCACTCTGGGTAAGAAGGTATTCCAGTTCAGCTGTTTTGTAATTTGTATTTACAGTAAGAAGAACTGCGCCAATTTTAGCTGTGGCAAACTGGAGCGTGACCCAGAACGGAATATTAGTTGCCCATACCGCAACTTTCTCACCTTTTTGAACGCCTAAAGACATCAGGCCTTTTGCTGTTTCGTCAACCACCTGGGAGAATTCTTTGTAGGTTAACCTAAAGTCCCTGTCCACATACACGATGGCTGGATTGTCGGGATATTTCTCAACTGTCTGGTCCAGGATCTGGCCCAGGGTCAAAGATTTTAATGCAATACTTTCGTCCATCTTGTTCTGTCTCTCCCCTTATTCCGGAATATAGATCACAGCGTGAATTTCCGCTTTCTCATCACTGGCACAGGATACGTAATGGGGTACCACTGAGTTGTAATAAATTGAATCGCCGGCATTGAGTACGTGAATTTTATTTCCGTAAATGACTTCAATGGAACCTGAAATTACGGCAATAAATTCTTCACCTTCATGGGAAGACAATACCTTTTCCTTGGCGGACTCCGGCATGATCTCTACGAAAAAAGGTTCCATATGGCGGTCTGTTTTTCCTTTTCCCAAGGCATAGAAATTCAAGGCAGTTGCTTTATTTTTACTGCCGAGTACTGAAAATTCCGCAGCACGTTCAGCTTCACGTACGATAAATGGATCACTTGTTTCCTGGTCGTCCAGAAAGGTACCTAGTCTGACACCTAAGGCTCTTGCGATTTTCATCAATGGCCCTAAAGGAGGATAGACATCTTCTTCAAGCATGGTTTCGATAAAATCTTTATCCAGGCCAGTGGCATCTGCCAGACCATGAATATCCATATCCCGTTTTTCCATGAACGATATAATTCGTTGATTTACTTTCCCGGTCTGCATAACTCCTCCCTCGCATCAAGTAGAAAAAAAGATTATGCTATAATATATAGAAAACTCTTTGTCAAAATAATCATTGAGATCAAAAGACATCTCTTGTAGAGTCTTTTCATAATCAGGTGAAACCCTATGTATAATTGAATTGAATGGGCTTTGGCATCCGGATATATCCGCTGCTGGACTACCTGCCCTTGCCACCTGTTAAAGGAGACTTGAGAATGAAGACTATTGAAGTAAATATAACGGCCGAGTTTATAGTTCCGGATGAGTGGGAGGTGGTAGACCACCAGCCTGACCCTGAGTTTCCCGAGGATATCCGGAAAGTTCTTAAAATAGATGATCAGTTCTATGATTTTTTTCCGGAATGCCTTGTAAAGGTTGTTGATCCGGAGATGGTAATCTGGTCAGCAGATGAAGGCCGTACAGAGGACATTATCGATTGTATGGATAGTTTCAAAGTCCGTATGAAAGAAAAGCACAATAATCAAGAGTAATTTCTTTAAAATTGTCCGGTATGCCTGGTGATACAGACTGGTATGCCGGTTTTTTGTTGTTTAAAATTCCTTGCTGGATAGCCCCCTTTCTCTAATTGCGATCGTGTTTGCCGCTCCTCAATAAGATTCTTTTCGCTTGTTTCTTTTAAATATTTCTATACTATTAATATGGTTACAATCAGTTTGTTGAAATTGGTAAAAAATAGACGCGTTTTCTATTTCGTGGCGTAGAGATAAGAAAAAGGGGGTGTGCCTATGTCGGTGTCCTATTTCGACTGGCAAGAAAAGCACAATCAGATACTCGGAGCATTTGAGGAGAAACATGTTGTTATTTCTTTTTCAGGGGGTAAGGATTCATCCCTGCTGCTGGATTATCTCCAGCGGGCCCAGTCCAAATTTGGATATCACTTGGATGTCCATGGGGTCGCCTTTCCCTGTCACGTGTTTCTTCCTGAAGAGCAGGAGCAGTTGAGTCTGTATTGGCAGAATCGTGGGATCGAAATAACCTGGCATCAAGGACATGATGAAGATGAAGCCCGTCTTGATGGCCTTCTTGACAAAGGAGAAAGCCCGTGTGTGGTTTGCAGTAATGTTAAGAAAGCAGAACTCTTCGCCCATTTCGCTGCTGACGAGCCTGATTGGTCACAGATGGTTGTGGTGATTGGCTATACCTTATGGGATCTTGCCAGTGCCGTGGTTGAACATATCCTGCGGGTTGAGTTCGGTAGCAAAGAGACTGGTTCTTACCAAGGCAGGCTTCCCCAAGAACGGTTCCTTGAAATTGCGCAACGGTTTTATCCGCTGCTTGACATGGAAAACGGGCTCCAGGTTTTTAAACCTCTAATTCACTACAATGATCCGGACATCCGTTCGGCGATCTCAGAGTTGAGGATTCCCCTGACAACGAAAGAATGCCGTTTCAAATCCTATCGTCCCAAACGGCTTCTGGCTGAATACTATTCACTGTTCGGGTTGAATTTTACTTATGAGGATGTTTTTGAATTTGCAAAAAAATCTTTTGACCTGCCGGACAAGGAATTTTTTCAGAACCAGGAAATGGCATCTTATGTGACGCGGATGATATGAGGCGTAATGTAATAATAAAACTTTGCCTTTAGGCATTAGAAAATAAAGAGGACTCGTCAGTGGGCACAGACACTTATATTAAGCTAAAACCGGGTGGTGCCTTATGCCTTATTGATCTGGGTTATAATTATTTAAATCATTATGGTATATTTTCTGGCCTTGACTCAGCCATCCGGGGGGTAATGGCGTGTTTTGGCGAGAAAACAGAACTTAATTCAAGGGCATGCCGTAAACACTATTCTTCGATCATCTGTAGTTGCGGATTCAAGCCCGGATGATATCTCTTCCAGACCCTACCCTTTTTTTTGAAACCCGTTTCGTCACCCCTCATCTCAAACTTATGCCTGCCAATAGCCTATCCTTTGAAGAACTCTATTCACATTACTTTGAGGTGGGCTTTTTATATCCGGAAAAACTCAAGAAGCTTTCTCCCCACATTGAACTGATCCGTGAGAATTGGGAAAAGGGTTGGGCAGGGGGGCGTGGGGTGTTATGGACCCTTGTTTATCGCGAAGAACGGTTTAATAAAATGGGTACCTTGTCTGCATGGCGGACAACGGCTCAGGGATGGCAGTCTCAACATCTAACATCAGACCAGCATGCTGCCGGTGTACTTTGCCTCCTGCTCAGTGCTCAGGACGAAGGCGTGTATCTGGACTATGATTGCGCCCAGAATTGGTACAGCCCTACCAACAGTTTTGCCATGAAAATCTATGGCCGTATGGATCGGGTGCTCGGGGAGGATAAAGCATCGTCTCATCTACTGAATTATATAATGATAGATCCAACCCCACTAAGATCCGTATCTCTGGACTTCAGTGTAATCCGGTGCAAAAAAAAAGATATTGCCAATGTCAAATTTATAGCAGAACAATGTCGTGGTTCTGCATATTGCATGGCCGAAGAGTTGAATAGCTGTGACTTTGAGTTGTCCGGGCTTGACAGTATGTATCAGAAGCTTGGATTGCGCAGGAAACGCTTCGTATGGATAGCACAGGACAAAGCGACAGGTTCGCCTAAAGGCATGGTTGTTGCTCATCGGGGACCGTTTGGATTTAACTTCAGTTTTCTTGAAAATCGATGCGATATCATGGTTTGTCCGGAACTGAACCTGACTCAAAGAAAGGAAATTTGCCGTATTCTTTTGGCAAAAGCTGCCCGGGCTTATTTTGACCAAGGGGCCTTCCCGGAGTATCCAATCCATCACCTTGTTGTGTTAGCCGATAATACCTGTGTTGGCCCTCTATCCGATTTAGGCGGTGTTAAGACCCGGCAGTATTACCAGGGGCTCTGGCTCAATAAAGGTTTCAAAATGTGGAAGCGATATATGATGAGGGTGTTTTCCCCGGTGATCAAACGATATGAGAAACAATCTCCTATATATAATCCAGCATAATTTTTTTTGGCTTCTTTGGGGTTCTCTTTGACTTTTGGGATCAATAGGGCGTAGGATATCACGATGGTCGAGCTAATGTTGTGGACATTGGTTGTAATTAAAAAATGCACCGGAAACCTGGATTAACGGTGATATGGATACCGAAAGAGAAAAAGAACTCTATAACAGCCTGTTCCTTGATGCCTATGTCAAACTGATAAACGAAAAATATCCTGATATCCGGATTGATGATCTCATGGAGTATGCCGGCATAGAAAACTATGAGCTCGGTGATTATTCGGTTTGGTTTACACAGACTCAGATAAACCGTTTCCATGAGCGGTTGAGCATGTTGACAGATAACCTGAAAATCGCTCGGGAAGCAGGACGGTTTGTTGCCGACCCAAAGTGTTTTGGTGAAATACGTGGGTTTGTTATTTCCATCGGTGGCATCAGCCGTGCATTTGGAATGATCGGGAAATATGCAAAGCGGCTTAACCGGTCCACAACCTATACCACCCGGAAAATGGGCCGAAACAGGATTGAAATCACTGTCACTCCTAACCCAGGGGTAAACGAAGAAAAATTCCAGTGTCAGAACCGCTTGGGAGTTTTCAGGGGGCTCGCAGATCTTTTTTATCATACGGATATTTCTATTTCTCATCCCGAATGTATTTTTGACGGGGGACAGAGCTGCAGGTATGTTATTTCATGGAAAGATACAGCCTATATCATACTCAGCCGCCTTTCCTGGCTGTCAGGTTTTGTTGGGGCTGCGGGCTTTATCGGGTCTATAACTATGGAATCCGGTATAATACCGGATTTGGCCTGGATTTCTTTTCTGGTCCTTTTTTTAGGATTGGGATGGGCTGCCCAAGTTGCCAAATCTACCATGCTCAGACGATCTTTGCAGCGTATTCATGAAACCCGTGAAGACCTGTTAAATCAAATCGAGATTAACGCAGAAAATTCCCGGGTAATAATTGATATTGGTCAAGCGCTTGGGATTGAAGCTCCGGACGCAGAAATATTTGACCGGATTGCCGAAATTACCGGACGACGGCTAAAATATGACCGGGTAATGATTCTAACTGCCAATGAGGATGAGACCCATCTTAACTATCGCGGCGGATACGGGTTTACACGCCAGGAAAGTGACTTTATCAGCGGATATAATGTCTCTTTGGATGATCCTTCAGAAGGCGTTTTTTATGAATCCTTTAAACAGGACCGTGCAATACTGGTAAATGATCTTAAAAAACTCAAGGTAAAATCAACCCCGCGCAGTTTTCATCTGGCAGAGCTTATAAAACCGTTTTCTTTTATTACCTGCCCTATTTCAGTAGACGGCTCGCCCATTGGCATCATCGTCGCAGGTAATGTGGTCACTCCAAAAAGACTGGGGAGAAATGACAAGCATTTGGTTATGGGAGTGGCCCAGCAGATCGGAAGTGTCTATCGCAGGCAAAGGTTCGAAGCCCAGCAAGCTGAGTTTAACAGTCAGATTATTCAGTTACAGAAAATGGAAGCGTTAGGTGTCCTGGCCGGAGGGATTGCACATGATTTTAACAATATCCTTTCTCCGATATTAGGGTATACCGATATGTGTATCAATATTTCTCCTAAAGACGGTGATATTGCAAGGTACCTGCAAAGAGTTAAAAAAGCATCGGTTCGTGCCCAGGACCTTGTCGGCCAGATTTTAGCCTTCAGCCGGCAGGGAGAACAAGAGTATATCCGTTTGCAGCCCGGCCCTATAATCAAGGAAACATTAAAGCTGCTGCGGGCAACCATGCCCACATTTATAAAAATTGAAAACCAGGTTCAACAGGGACTCAAACCTATAATGGCTGATCCCACGCAAATTCATCAGCTGGTCATGAACCTGTGTACAAATGCATATCATGCAATGGGGGAACAGGGAGGCGTGCTTCGCGTTTCTCTGTCGAGTGTTTGCGTAGATTCAGACTCTCTTGTCGAGAACCGTTTTCTTAAATCAGGGGATTACATCCTGATTCAGGTATCAGATACCGGGCATGGCATGAGTGATTCCGTGATGGAAAAAATTTTTGAGCCTTACTTTACTACAAAAGAAAAGGGCAAAGGCACGGGGCTGGGACTTTCAATCGCTCACAGTATCGTCACACGTCTCAAGGGCCATATCATGGTTTCGAGCACCCTTGGAGAGGGAACTTGTTTTGATATCTACCTGCCGCAAATCAATGAAGATGCAATCCATACGGATATGGAATTGGAATCACCCATTCGCAGGGGAAATGAATCTATCCTTGTGGTTGATGACGAACCCCAGATTTTAATCCTGCTCAAAGAAATGCTGACCAATCTGGGGTATAAAGTTACTGCTTACTCAGACAGCACCGGTGCGTTTGAATCCTTTAAGAAAAATCCTGGTGCCTATGATCTTGTTATAACAGATATGGGTATGCCCGGCATGACAGGTGCTGATCTATCCCGGGAAATCATGAAAATTAATCCGGAAATGCCTGTTGTCATGTGTACAGGGTATTCGGATATAATCAACGAGGAAAAGGCCAAGTCAATGGGCATAAAGTCTTTTGTTATGAAACCGGTAGTCAATACCAGGTTGGCCGAATGTCTCCGCAGTGTTCTTGAAAATCATGTAAATTAGGAAACGCGTTTGACTCTAATTTAAGGTTTTTCTCCAGCCTGGAATGTGGCCAATACCTTTCCGTCAACAGTCTCTAAAGTCAATATATCGTCTGTGATTTTGTAGGCACCCGCTGAATGGATTGCTTTTTGAAACGCCATTTCCAGCGTCATTTTATCCG
The DNA here is from genome assembly GCA_022361535.1 of Desulfobacterales bacterium. Next base: position 3,241 of record JAKSAU010001139.1, on the reverse strand, counting down.
CACACATCATCTTGGTGGAGGCTATTGGCCCCATTTTCAACTTTCTCTCCATGGCTGTGTATGATCCCGTAAAATGATTGCATCCGGAGAATCCGGCTGCCCGGTTGTTTTCGGACAGAAATTGAATAAAAAGATCACCTGAGCCATGGGACACCAAAGGACCGCCAGTTATGTTGGTCAATTTCCAGTACGTATCCTCAAAGGTGATTTCGGCCTGGTCAGGACCGTAAGACGTGACGATGCAGGCCTGGATAACAAGACAAAGGCCGACACCCAACATAAATCCGACGTGACGTTTCATAGCGTTTATCCTTATGATCTATATCTTCCTAAAAATCATGTGCCAGTATGGATCGGGTTTAGCAGAAACACCTGGTAAACTCAAGGTCAAGGGTAAAGGTTATGCTGCATCCCCTGAAAAAAAGGCTGCGAAACCCGCATCTAAAAAGAAGCCGGTAGGAAAAAAGGTTTCAGGAACCCTTAAAATGGCTGCTTCTAAAAAGTAATAGTAGTTTGCCGGAAAATCAAAACCTTAAGTCTTTGCAGTTAAAGCAGCAGAAAGGTCAGAAGAACCGGGTAGCAGATGATTCAAATCGAATCAATGGCTTGCTTAAAACGATTTCGTCCTCATTTATTGTTATACAGGAATATTTTTTTAGTATTCGCAGGACCGGGATGACGTTTTAAGGAAAAACCATATGACAAAATGCATTGCCGTCATTAACGGCGGCTCCTCCAGTATTAAATTTTCATTGTTTCTCGAGACTGATACAGTCCACCTTGATTTAATATGCTGCGGTCAGGCTGAGGGGATCGGCGTATCACCAAGACTGTCTGCGGTAGATGCTCAAGGAAACACGGTTTTTGATGATCAATGGGAAAACCGTGCTGAAGTTGATCATAGCTACCTGATGGACAGGATTATCCAATCCATAGGGAACCGTTTCAAAGGAGTTGAAATTGTAGCGGTCGGCCACCGGGTGGTTCACGGAGGAACCCGTTTCAGTACCCCGGTGGTTGTAAATGACGAGGTACTAAAGATTCTGGAACAATACATCCCTTTGGCTCCGCTTCACCAGCCCCACAACCTTGCATCCATACGTACCATTGGAGACCGGCATCCAGGGGTAATTCAGGTCGCCTGCTTTGATACGGCCTTTCATTCAACCATACCGGCTGTGGGCAAGGCATATGCCCTGCCGCGAGCCCTTTCAGAAGAAGGGGTCAGACGGTATGGCTTTCATGGCCTGTCTTATGAATACATATCAATGAAACTAAAGCAGATGGACACTGATATGGCTTCCGGCAGGGTAATTGTAGCCCACCTGGGTAGCGGGGCCAGCATGTGCGCCATGCATGACGGTAAAAGTGTGGCCAGTACGTTAGGGTTTTCAGCCCTTGACGGCCTGCCCATGGGCACTCGTACCGGCAACCTTGATCCGGGTGTCGTGCTTTATCTTATGCAGGCAAAAGGAATGTCTGTTTCTGAAATTGAAACCTTGCTGTACAAAGAATCCGGTCTGTTAGGTGTATCACAGATCAGCAATGACATGCGATTCCTTTTGGAAAGTGATGATCCCAGGGCGCAGGAAGCCGTGGACCTTTTTATCTACCGGGTCAATCGTGAATTGGGATCTCTGACTGCTGCATTAGGCGGGCTGGATGCTCTTGTTTTTACTGCCGGGATTGGGGAACGTTCCCCGGACATCCGCGAAAAGGTCTGCCAGGCTGCAGCATGGACCGGAATTTGTCTGGACCATGCGGCCAACAGAAACGGGGTAGGTCGTATCAGCACTGAAGACAGTACTGTTTCCACCTGGGTTATTCCCACGAACGAAGAATTGATGATTGCTAAACATACCCTGGCGCTTATCACAGGAAAAAAATAGATGTAAAACTGAACGTTATACATATCGGCTTTGCCTATAAGAAAAGTATCAGTGAGGATTTTTTTCAATATCATATCAACCGATATCAATGAAAAGATTATTGTTCGGCTTTGTCCATAAACAGTTTCCCCATGACTGCCGCAGTAATGATTACTCCCATACCGGCCAATACCTGGGCTGATACCTTTTGGCCATGGATAAGGCTTACCATGAGAACTGCCAAAGGCGGTGTCAGGTATGTCAGGTAACCGATTATCGTGAGATTGCCGGTAGTCAATGCCCTGTTCCAGAAAAAGAAAGACAGCCCAAGAGGCACACAACCCAGATATACAGCTGATAGTATGGCTTTTTTACCTGGCAGGCTGGCTGCAGGTTCTAACCAATAAATGATAAGGGATATCACTGCAGCGTAAAGGGTAAATGTGGTCATTGGGTCTTTTTTAAGCTTGAACAGGGGCAGGGTTACACTGAAACTGCTCCAGATCAGTCCGCAGGTTAGGGCAAAACCATATCCAATCATGTGTCCGGAATCAAAGGACAGGGTTTTTCCTGTTGCAATTACCATGGCCGCCCCTGCCAATCCCAGTAATGCAGTTGCCAGAATGGCCGGTTTGATTTTCTTTAATGTGATGATAGAAGAGAAAACAACAATCCAGAAGGACCATGTGGTAGCCAAAATTGTTCCTTCTGCCATGGGTGCAAGGTCCATGGTTTTGTAGTAGAGAAAATGATAGAGAAAAATCCCCCAGACCCCTAAAAAACTGGCACGGATACCAGGAAAATATAAATAAAAGGACCGGGTTGCAATGATATCCCGGACGTATAGAAATAATGCGGCACTGGTAAAGCTGATGGCCATAAGGGCAGGAACACTTAAGCCCGTGAGTCCGGACCCGATAGCTGCAGGCAGGCTGGCCCAACATAATACTGCACCCATGGCATAGATATAAGGCATAATGCATTTCTCCTATAATTTTAGATTCTCGAAAGCATTATAATCCAGGTCATCCTGTGTGTATTGAACAAAATTGACATGAAATCGCCAACCGCATGGTGTTTGATTTAAACATAAAGCCGGTGGGGAACATGTCATGTTTATCCCCCCTTTTTTTGATTTATCACGAGATTAAAAGCCTAAAACCTTATTTTGAAAAAGAATATAAGCAAAAGCTCGAATCTATCATTGGCGGATTGCGCTATACGTTAGCCCAATAACGACACCTATTTGAACACTTGTTGTATATCTATTTGCAGATTCTTTATTTCTAACTTTTAAAAATGAAGGTTTTATATTATGGTACGAAGTATGTAAGCAGGTATCCTAACCTGGATTCAATGGTTTCTACCTGCTT
>JAKSAU010000860.1 GCA_022361535.1 Desulfobacterales bacterium | reverse complement strand
GATCGCGGTCAGCTCCGGATCCACGGCTATGGCGACTTTAATACGCGAATCGCGGTTCGAGCGCGCCGACGGTCGCACGTCGATCTCCCGTAGATCGACGTCGTTTACCGCGAACCATCCGCAGTCGACGGCGGTGGAGCCCTCATCGCACGAACGCGCGTAGCCCTCGGCGCTCATGCGCGCACCGGCAAGGGACAGGACGGTCGTGCCGCCGAGAAAGAATCCGAGGCTTCCAATTCGATCGAAATCGATATGTGCGGCCCATCCGGGATCGTGTTCAAGAGCCGTGATGACCGCCGAAAGATCGGCCGGCCGCTTCCACACCTCCGATACCGCCGCCGCGGCGTCACGTGGACCGAGTCCCGGCGGGCGAACGACGGCCACCACAAACCCATGTCTCGCGAGACCGAAGCCGATCCATCCCGCCATGTTCGGCGCCGATCGCATCCCTCCATGCGAGACAAGAACGAGAGGAAAGGAGCCGTCCTCGATCGACGCGTCACTCCGAGCAGTGACACCCAGGAACACCGGCGTGTCGCCGACGAGTAACGTTTCGCCCCCCGTCCCGGCGGGATACCACATTGTCAAGACCACTTCGCGACCGGTATCGGAGGTCACGATCGTCATCGTCCGAATGCCGACCGGCGGATCGGATTCCGCCCATAACGGACTCATAACGGCAACAAGTATTATGAACGAGAGCACTATAATGCGCACTTTAATATCTCCATTTCTTAGAATATCGCTGATGAATATGCATCGTCAACAGGCCGGTGAACGCACCATTTCCTTAGTGAACTCGGTCTCCGATCACGAGACGCGGTATGACGAGTTCGCCGGGAGTACGTTGTCGTGCAATCCGTCCATTTCTTGCCGAATATAGTACCGTATAGTGAAGGGAGGTAAGCATGTATTCGATACCCGGTGTTACGAGACGGACGATTCGTGGTGGATTCGCGGCGGCGGTGGTGGTGCTCCTTACCGGGTGTTTTGAGATCAATCACCATCTTACCGTCGACGAGCGGGACCGTGTCGTCTCCTTTTTCAGCTTTCGTATGGAGAAGGCGTTGTTTGAGCTCGCCGCCGAGATCGATGGGGAGGAGATGGACTACGGTGAGTTCCTGCGCGAGGCCGATATGAACGAGGAGCGCTTTCGTACCGTCGTGGGCGAGGCGGTCGAGGTGGACTATATGCTCACCGAAACCGAGGGCCACTTCGGATTCGCATCGCGGTCGACCATACCGCGAGACAGCGTAGATATGCCCGGGTGGTCGGTTCGAGAGCCGCTTCCCGCCGGCGCCCTGCAGGAGCGTCTCTTTTCTCCCTTCGTGACCGATGAGGGGGTGGTGATACCGCTGGAGCCCTTCGGCGACGCGGCGCCCGACGACGCGGCGGCCTTTTTGTCGGGGGCGCTGTACTCGCTGACCGTCGGTAAGAGTCTTCTGCCGACACTGACCCGGGCACGCGTGGTGGGTGCGGGGTCGACGACCGCGACGGTTGAACTCCCCGTAGCGGACCTCGTCGATTTTTTTCTCATAGAGATTCCGCTTACTTCCCTCTTTCTTCCGGGAGAGCGTATCGCGATCGTGCTGGAGCGGTAGGCGTGGGTTTGCGTCCCCGCCGTCGTCATGGGCCGCGTTGCCCGGGGTCGTGGATCGAGGTGCGGCGGGTGCTTCCGTTGACTTTTCGGGAGCGGCTCACTATCATCGGGTACTCGTCCGGTCACGTAGCTCAGCTGGATAGAGCGTCGGCCTCCGGAGCCGAAGGTCGTGGGTTCGAATCCCGCCGTGATCATCTCTCATCGATACGCTGTCCGTTTGAGCGGCTTTTATATTGAGCCGATCGGTGGCGCCTGAACATCTGCCCGTTTTATCTCCTATTTTCGTCCGCTGTCGGACGGACCGCAAGGGACGTCTCATCGATAGAAAGGAATGGTAATGAAAAGAACCGTTGCAAATCCTCGTACATTGTTCGACTCGAGACAATTCGGGTTTTCCCAAGTTGCCGTCGCAAAGCCGGGAACGCATATCTTTGTATCCGGTCAGGTTGCCTGGGATGAGAATCTGGAGATTGTCGGACCGAACGACCTCGCCGTGCAAACACGCAAATCCCTGGACAACCTCGATGTCGCCGTCCGGTCCACCGGCGGTACTATGGAAGACATTGTTATACCGCTTTCGGAGGTGGAGTCATAAACAGATGCATATGAGCGAAATACCAGAAGTGAAACTGGAACGATTAGATAACGACAAAAAGCCGTTCCAATGGGCATCGCCGGAAGTCGGATTCAGAAACAAAATTGGCGGCAAACCCGATGGATTGAAACAGACCGAATATCCGCTATGTAAAACGTGCGGTAACCGAATGGCGTTTTACGGGCAGTTAGATAGCTTGAATGATAAGATCGTCATAGCTGACTGCGGGATTATTGTTGTTTTTCTTTGCTTTGATTGTTATGAAACACATAGCGAAATTTTTTCCGGATAAGCGTTTAAGACGGCGAATAGCATTGATTTACTGCCACTAGAAATTCTCCATAGACAACAGGTACGTCGATCAACGCGTATAATTTAGATATAGTAATCACATGCCAACGGTGTTGTTTCTTTTCGGATGGCGATTCTTCTTTTACTCAAATGAGGGAAACGAACCGATCCATATTCACTGTCAAAAAGCAGAAAAGGAATGCAAGTTCTGGATTTATCCCGATGAATATGAAGTTGAACTCGCCTACGATTACAATATAGGGCCAAAGGATAAGAGGCTCTTACGCAAGATTATCTTTGCGAACTTTGAGTACATTATTGAACAATGGAACGCCGTTCACGGAGGGTAATATGGAGAATACAAAAATCCACACTATTGAAAAAATAGAATTCTCTGGAAACCTCATGAATCTTATCGTCGACAACCAAGCATATTCGATCGACGTGAGTACGAGATCATCACGACTTACTCAGGCCGATCAAAGGCAAAAAAGCAATTACGAGATTTCTCCCTCTGGATATGGTATTCATTGGCCGGAAATTGATGAAGATTTATCGATCGACGGACTCATCGGCAAGAAGAACGCAATTGAGCGACGGCCATCTCACAGACAATAAGCAGTATAAGACGTGATATTGTCGGGCATTACTTCTATGGACCAAAAAGACATATCCCCAATGATTTGAAGAAGAATAAGAGACGATCAGATAGTAAATAGCGAATAACTACAATCGAAAAGTCGGTATAACATAACGCTGGACCAGTCAAGCTGCTTTGTCACGGCGCTTGCGTGCGCAACCGCCGCGCCAATCCCTCCGCTACGCTTCGGGCCGCATCTTGCAGGTCAGCTCGGTGTTATGTTGCAAGAGGCAGATTGGCATTATTTGAATCTGTAGAGTGCAAATCGAATCAGAATGAAGGTCACTACATAAGCAACTGTTGAACCGAGCGATAAAAAAAAGCGTAGTCTTCTAAGGACGAGTTTCATATTTTTCGTAAAAGACTAACTCCTTAGCATTCTGGTTAATCATCTTTTGCACGGTAGCCAGTAATATCATTATTCCGAAATCACTCAAATCATGAATGCGAATCATATACTCTTCTAGCTCTTGATCGAG
>JAKSAU010000631.1 GCA_022361535.1 Desulfobacterales bacterium | reverse complement strand
TTTCTTTGCAAGAAAGAGATCGTTTCTATGTATTCCCCGGATAAGAGTTATACTGTATATTGTAAAAATTGCTGGTGGAGTGATGCCTGGAGTGCAGCAGATTATAAACAAGATATTTCTTTTGCTGAATTGTTGAATACAAAGGCGCCTTCCTTTTTAGGGAATATTGCAGAAAAGTACAATAGCAAGGTCATTCATATATCTACCGATTATGTTTTTGATGGAACATCATACACTCCTTATACAGAGTCGGATATGGTTAATCCTGAGTCTGTTTACGGAAAAACGAAATTGAATGGCGAGATTGGACTGATTAAAGAACATGCTTCTGCATTGATCATCAGAACATCATGGCTGTATTCTTCATTTGGAAAAAATTTCTTAAAAACAATTTTAAGGTTAAGTGAAGAAAGGGATAAACTGAAAGTAGTATTTGATCAAATTGGGACTCCAACTTATGCCAGGGATTTGGCGCAGGCAATCTTAATGATAATTTCAAAAACCGAAAATGGTTTTGTTGATTGGAAGCCCGGAATATACCATTATTCAAACGAAGGCGTGTGCAGTTGGTATGATTTTGCAAAAGAAATTCTAGACTTGTCAGGTTCCGGTTGTGATGTATTGCCGATTGAATCTGTTGATTATCCTACTCCGGCTAAGCGGCCGTTCTACAGTGTTCTCAACAAATCGAAAATTAAGCGTATTTTTGGCATCCAAATAAAACATTGGCAGGATAGTCTTGCGATGTGTATTGAAGAATTAAACAATTAAGAAATAATTGAAATGGCAACAAATCAAGATACCTTGAATAGCGTAATTGAAAAAGCAAACGCCTGGTTAACTGACGTATATGATGAGGAAACCCGCAAAGAGGTTCAGCGCATGCTTGATCAGGAAGATAAAACAGAACTAATCGATTCATTTTACAAGCAGGCTACATATTTTGAGATGGCTTATAGTACGTAAAGTGCTGTGAGATAGCAAAGCAATAGCTGTAGTATGTAAATCACCTTCATCCCACCTTATTGATCTGTTCATTCAAAAACATCCATCAATGAACTCCAAGCCACAT
>JAKSAU010001041.1 GCA_022361535.1 Desulfobacterales bacterium | reverse complement strand
AATTGCTCTATTTTTTAACTTCTTGTCCTTGGCTTAGCCCGGTTTGTGGCTTTAGCCGATCCAGGATCATCAGGCCAATAATGTTTTGGATACCGCCCCATCAGGTCCTTTTTTACTTCTTTATAAGTACGCGCCCAGAAATTCTCAAGGTCTTGTGTAATCTGCACCGGCCTGGACGCAGGTGAGAGCAGATGAAGTGTCAAGGGTACCTGTCCTTTTGCAATTGCCGGGGTAGAGGTCATCCCGAACATTTCCTGGAGCCGGACAGCCAACACCGGAGAATCAAAGGGTCCGTTCTCATCCCCATATCGAATGGGAATATTTGAGCCTGAAGGCACCTTAAAATGGGTGGGAGCATCGCGGTCAATCATCTGGATCTGCTCCCAGGTAAAAAGGCCTTTCAAAGCCCCGTCCAGATCAACCTGTTTTAAGGCGGCAGCGGTTTTTACACCTGAAAGAAAAGGTCCCAACCAATCTGAAAGATTTTTTCTCAACCCATCATCGCTAAGGTCCGGCAGGTCTTTAAACATTTGATTTTTTTCGGCCAGCCTTTTAAGAAAAAGAATTCTGTGTCTGAAACCGATTATTTTTTTTGTCCAGGGCAGAAGATTCAGACCGCTTTGGCAAATACCGTTTAACAACGCCTCCTGTACCAAAACAGGGTCCGGATCAGTCAAAGCAAGCTCTTGAACGGCAATCTTACCATAAAAAGTACAGGACGTTGCCCTAACTTTGCCGCTGCTCTCATCCCAAGACACTTGGTCTCTAATTACCAAGTCGTTTGAAAAATCCTTTTCCAGATCAAATTTATCATATCCTGCTGCCATGAAAATTCGTGCATTTTTTGGATGTCCATCCACATGAATGGCAACAAGAAACTCACTTCTTGATAATGAGTTTTCGCCTTTAAAAAACGCCCCGCTGCCAGATGCCATCAAATACGATAAAGATCCCGGCTTACGCTGTTTTGCCACCCGGTCCGGCCAGGCAAAAGCAAGCAGGCGTCCCGCGTAGCCAGTATCCATGGACTTTTCTTTGATTTTAAACCGGGAAGCCAGGTTTCGGGCCCGGTCAAGTACAGCCCTCGCCCGGTTTTTGTGAAAGGATTTGAACCCAGGCGTCTTTTTACGGGAAAGCTGCCCCAGGATTTCCAAACGAAGCCCTATATCCGGATCTGCCTGTGTATGATCGGAAAAGACAATATCCCGCTCTTCTGTGATACCAGCAAGACAACAGGCTAAAAACCCCTGGCCCAAATCCCGTCCTCTAATAATCATATGGGCCAGCCTTGGATGTATACCTGCTGTAAGCATTTCTTTTCCATGGGGGGTGATGCGCCCGTTTTCATCCAAAGCATCCAACTGGCGCAGAAGACTTCTTGCCGAGGTAAGAGCAGCTTTAGGCGGAAGATCCAGCCATTTTAGATCCCCCGGGTCATTTACTCCCCACTGGGCAAGTTCAAGGACCAGTGCTGTCAGATCGGCATTTAAAATCTCAGGCCGGTTAAACGGAACAAGGCCCTGGTGGATATGGCCAGACCACAATCTGTAGCAGACGCCGGGTGCTGTTCTTCCAGCGCGTCCCCTGCGCTGATCTGCAGACGCCCTTGAGACCGGTATGGTCTCAAGACGGGTCATACCCTTTCCAGGCGAAAACCTGGGTACATTTGCAAGGCCGGAATCCACCACCACCCGTATACCCTGGATGGTCAAAGACGTCTCTGCAATAGGTGTTGCCAGGACAATTTTTCGTGACCCCGATTTTGACGGGGCAATTGCCTGTCTTTGTTCTGTTAAGGACAGATTGCCGAACAACGGATGAATGCGGACACTGGGCTCGTTTTCAAACCGCTCGTTCAACTTACCCGCCAAAGCCCTGATCTGGGAAGCCCCGGGCAGAAATACCAGGATATCCCCCTGGTGTTCGGACAACGCTTTTACCACCGTGTTAAAACAGGCCGGCAGGATCTGGTGGCCTTTATTTCCAGGCCCTGTGCCCCATTGTGCTCCGGCCTTGATATCCGGATTTACATAAATGGTATCCACCGGCCAGGTTTTCCCTTTGGAGACAATAACCGGTGCATCATCCATGAGTTCTGAAAGAGCATTCTGGTCCATTGTGGCGGACATGACCAAAAGCCGTAGATCCGGGTTGAATACTTCGGCCGATTCAAGGCAAAGCGCAAGTCCCAAGTCCCCATGGATATGCCGCTCATGGAACTCGTCAAATATGACCAACCCCACGCCGTCCAATTCAGGATCAGATTGAAGCCGCCGGGTCAATATGCCTTCGGTAATAATTTCAATGCGTGTGTCAGGACCGATACACCGGCCCATCCGGACCTGATACCCGACTGTCTGCCCCGATTTTTCCCCTAAAAGGGACGCCATATGGGCGGCACAGGCCCGGGCAGCCAACCGCCGGGGTTCAAGCATGATGATTTTTTTATTCTTCAGCCAGGGTCTGTCCTTGAGCACCAAAGGAACAAGGGTGGTTTTACCGGCACCAGGAGGCGCCTGGACCAAAGCACGTTTCTCGATTTCAAGCGCCTTGTCCAATTGGGACATCACCGCCACAACCGGTAAATCACAGATACCGTCGGCCTGTTTTAAACGAGCCGGCAATAAAGACAGACCGTCAGAATCCATCAGGCAGAGTCCCCTTTACCCGATGCGGAATCTTGGCCAGATGCGACAGATGTGTCAGACGCTTTTTGTTTTATTTTTGGAAACCGGTATTTGAAATCACAAGTTTCATTGCCTTCCATGATGGTTCGGGTACGTGTCATGTCTGCGTCTGCATTAAATCCCTTGATTAAAGCTGCATCCCGGTTGCAGGAAAAAATTGCTCCAAGGTCGGCTGCACCCAGGGCCTTATACATTTCGGCATATTTGCACCGGGTCACATCAAAAAAGAGTTCATTTTCGTCTGCTTTTTTCACTTCGATTTCCAGGGCATTATCTGTAGTCCAAAATTCAAGCGCCGCTTGAAAGTCCTGTGCTGTGTCACCGCCCATGAACTCAGCCAGGGCCTTGCCCTGATCTTTGGCAATGCCTTCAATGGTGCCCCTGACAATATCCACCACAGCCTGCCTGCCAAATGCGTCACCCAAAGCATCAATAATTGGAATCAGAATCCGGGCTTCGGTCTCCCTGCGGGTCAACACCCCTATTTTCTCTGAAATCCGGTCAATGCTGTAATCGGTTGTTTCATCATTCTTTTTATTTTCTTTCCCGCTCATGGAATTCTCCTTTGGTAAAGATCCAGGGCTTTATGCCCGGCCACAACTTCAAACAAACTTTCAAGGACTTTCCGATAAGGACTTTTAACTGCGGATTCTTTGTTAATGGTTTCAATTGAAATCCGGGTCAATGGATCAAATGACCGGGTCAGCATATGGGATAGAGGTGCAAAATATGTAGGCAGATTTTCATCGTCCGGGTCCACAAAAATATCCAATTCTTTACCCTTGCGCATAGATACCAGGACCAGTTTCGCCCCTTGATAAACCAAGTGGTTGGAGGCCAAGCGCTTTGGCAATCCCTTGGATAAAGGTCCTAGTCCACAGGCAGACGCAGGGTCTGCTGCATTCACCCAGTAAACCCCTTTTGTATCAAGGCCAGCTTTAAGCCGCCGGAACGCTTCATGGGAAATAAATTGTGGGCCTTGTATGTCTTTGAAAAATGAACCGGCCAACACCTCTCCGGCTAGTTCCATAAGATAAAGGGTTTTAAAACTGTTTGCCCACCGGAAACCCGGCATCTCCCTGGCAAGCAACTCCCTGAACAAAACCCCATACCGGTCTAAAAGCAACCGTATCCGGTCTTTTAGGATTTCTTCACGGTCTACAAGATCCATATCCTGATGGGCGAATTCCGGCCTGAACCATT
>JAKSAU010000525.1 GCA_022361535.1 Desulfobacterales bacterium | reverse complement strand
GGTAATGAGGTGGCTTTTGGTACTATCGGAAACGCTTCTACTTCAGAAGGTCCGTTTTTCGAAGCCATCAATGCAGCCGGTGTACTGCAGGTGCCATTGGTAATGGCCGTTTGGGAACAATGATTGCAGGAAATATTAAGTCTGATACTTTGGTTATCAACGAAGAAACACTTTGGTCGGGTGGAATTCACGATTACAGCAACCCGGAAGCATTTGAGCATCTTGATAAAATCAGGCAACTTATTTTGGATGAGAAGTACGATGAAGCGCTGGAAGTAGGTGATAAACACATGATTGGTATTCCCAGGCGTCAGCAATTTTATCAACCACTGGGAAACCTGATCCTGAATTTTGAGCATGAAGGTGAAATAACCGATTATAAGCGAAGCTTAAACCTTGAGGATGCTATAGTTACAATTAGCTATAAATGTGATGGCTCAGCTTATAAACGAGAGATTTTCGCTTCACACCCTGATGATGCAATAATCATGCGTTTTACAACAGATAATGCAAATGGCTTAAACTTAAAGTTAGAGCATACATCACAACATAAGTCCACTTCAGTTTTAGATGGTAATACTTACAGGTTATCCGGTATGGGTAACGAAGGTCGCGGAATTGCACCCGATATCCGTTTTGAGTCGTGTATCAATATTAAGAAAGGGAAAGGAAGTGCCCTGAAAAATGGTTTTGAAATTTCAGGTCAAAAGGAAGTTATTCTGGTTTACACGGCTGCAACAAACTATATAAACTTCAAGGATATATCAGGAAATCCAAAGAAGATTTGTGCGGATATCATAAGTAATATCGAAACAAAGATTTATAAAGCTTTACTTGATACCCATGTTGCCGATTATTCTTCGCTTTTCAATCGGGTTGATGTTGATTTTAGTAATCATGAAGTGCCGCAGATACCAACTGATGAGCTAATTGAGCTGGTAAGGTCAGATACTGTTGTTCCATACCTTGATGAGTTGTTTTACCAGATGGCTCGGTACCTTACTATAGCCGGTTCAAGGAAAGGTACACAACCTCTTAACCTGCAGGGAATATGGAATGATGATATGGCTCCTCCCTGGGATTGCAAGTGGACGCTTAACATTAATCTTCCTATGAATTATTGGTTGGCTGAAGCCGGGAACCTTGCAGATTGCCATGAACCATTATTCAGTCTTTTGTATGATTTGAAGGAAACAGGGGCAAAAGTAGCCCGGACACATTACGGTTGCCGTGGTTTTGTAGCTCATCACAATACCGATATTTGGCGGGGTGCTGCACCTGTTGATGGTGCAAACTGGGGCTTGTGGACATTTGGAGGAGCTTGGCTTACCCGTCATCTCTGGGATCATTACCAATATTCCCAGGATATTGATTTCCTGAAGAAAGCTTATCCATATATGAAAGAGGCATCCTTGTTCTTTTTCGATTTTTTGTCAAAGGGTAACGATAAATATCTGGTAACCTCACCAACAGTTTCTTTCGAACAATCATACACTTTACCAGATGGTAGGCATGGGCGTTTATGCGAAGGCCCAACTATGGATAACCAGATGCTTCGTGACCTGTTTTCAAATTGTTTGAGGGCTGCAATGATTTTGAAAGATGATAAAGTGTATCAGGACAGTTTGGTTTTAATATCAGAAAGTCTTCGTCCGACTACCATTGATAAAGAAACTGGTCAGTTGATGGAATGGGCATGGCCTGCGTTCCCCAGGAATGTCAGTGGTCAGTTAGCTCCACTTTGGGCAGTTAATCCAGGAACGGAAATAAACCATTTTGATACACCGGAACTGGCAAAAGCAGCAGAAGCTACTATTAATGCAAGGGATCCATACATTGCATCTTATGAAACCTCCGGGAGTTGGGTAAGTGGAACAAGAACCAACTTCTGGGCACGACTTGGCAGGGGAGATAAAGCTTATGAAGCTTATAATTTGATGATAAACGAGAACCTTTTCCCGAATATGCTGGCAAGTTTTTACCCCAAAAAGTATTTCATGATTGATGCCAATTTAGGAGTTGCTGCAGCTTTCAATGAAATGTTATTGCAAAGCCATCGTGTGGATGAAAACGGCACTACAATAATTGATCTTTTACCGGCATTACCGGCAGAGTGGAAAAATGGTTACATAAAAGGGATAAGGTCGCGTGGCGGTTTTGAGCTGAACCTGAATTGGGAAGATGGGGAGCTTAAGAATGTTGAAATATATTCCGAAAAAGGAAATTCCTGTAGATTATTTTATAAAGAGCAGGAAAAAGATATTACTCTTAAGCCTGAAGAAGAAGTTAAATGGGTGGTGCCAGGGTAAAAGTATATTCATTGATATTACTAATAGATGATAACTAATTAAAGTTTTGACTAAACACAGATTATGAAACAAACTAAACGAAGCAGAATTTTTTTCTATTTT
>JAKSAU010000901.1 GCA_022361535.1 Desulfobacterales bacterium | reverse complement strand
TTATGTCCCCGTTGGCTATGACGGGTATTGAGAGCTCTGACTTGACCCTTTTTACATGTTCAAAGTCGGATTTACCCAGGTACTTCTGGGCCTGTGTCCTGCCATGGACCGTGATGGCACAGGCTCCCGCCTCTTCGACAGCATGGGCAACCTCGAGGGTCTTCTCAATGTCATTCATTATCCTTATCTTTGCAGTGACCGGTGTGCTCAGGGTCTGTGTGAGCTTCTCTACTATATCACGTACATCCTGCGGGGACTTTAGAAGCTCGGATCCGCATCCTGCGCGGGTGATGATGGGTGCCGGACATCCGAAGTTGACGTCTATGATCTGCGGAGAGTACATACGCTCAATCATAAGAGCTGCTTCTGCCATCGTCTGCGGGGACTTGCCGAATATCTGTATCCCGAAAGGTTTCTCATCCTTGCAGGTAAGTCCTCGGCAGATGGCCTTTTCGCTCTGGTGTACAAGAGCATCTGAGCTTATCATCTCGGAGTATGTGATGGCAGCTCCGTATTTGCGGCACAGCATTCTGAATGCCAAGTTCGTGACATTAGCCATGGGTGCCAGGAGCAGATTCCCTTCAAGTTTCAGGTTTGCGATCCTCATGTTTTTCCTTTTTTGATGGTTGGATATTGCAGGAGATACAATGATATATACATTTTTGTTGAGAATAGAAAGACTCCGGTTTAAATTGTTCCGAAAAAGATATTCATTTATTTTGTCTGGAAAAGCTTACATATAAAATTTTACTATTTTGTATGTATTTGGTTTAAAAGGGGACCGCAAAACAAATTATTCTTTTATTCCACTAAGATTATTCAGTTGTAGTTCGCTTTTTTGCTTGTTGCTAACTCACTGATAAAACCACTTATTTCGTAATTATTCGCAGAAAGTTGTTGGATAAAACTATTTTTTACCCTTTCCTAATTTCAAGTAAATATTGATAATATTAAAATATAAAATCTTAGGAATAACAGCTATACATAGCTTTTACTTAGGGCTAGATAGTATTTTCTTCAATCTATTATCTTCGAAATAGTTTCCAAAATTAGGCTTAACTTCATTGTTTGATATAAACTTTACAAAGGATTTCGTAATTAAATTATACCGCCAAATGGTCGGAAATTCTTTATCGCTATCATCATTATAAGATACTCCCAGTATTGAAACCGTTGTGTCATTATCCCAATAAGCTTCTTCCGGTAAACATGAAGTGCCACACATCATCAGTTGTATAGCTGCAGAATCAGCATCAATTACCCTAACCAGCAATACTTTGATATCAACTTCTCTTCCGAGATACTCCATTTTACCATCGGAACCTTGTGAAATTTCTAAACCGTAACTGTCCATATCGATGTAATAAGTCGAGTCCGGAGAGTACATAAACGTAGAGGCGAATAGTTCTTTTTCGTCTTCAAATAATCCATACCTTACCATGGATGGCTTAATTCCTATTAGAATACTATCCACCAGGAAGGCGTTTTGAGAAATACCGTGATATTCAAGCCAATGTGTTTTTGCATTTTTTTGATTGGATTTAGTTGATTTATCCCAATTTTCAGCTGCTACCAATTGCTTATCCTTATCAATTTTCGAACTACCTGGTCTGCAAACTCCGTATGCAGAAAGTAGTACCATCGTACAAACAGTCAGAATTATTTTTTTCTCCATAGTATTATAATCTATAACCGCTATTGGTTGGCAAAATGAGGAGGCCTGTATTTTGGAACTCCAACTTGTCAAACCGTTTGGGAGTTAAGTAAATTTACGAAAATTAAATTATACTTATTTGTGGTTTAGGTGTATTGTATGTTAGCGGCAATCAAATGATTATCATCAAGACAGTGTAATACGCAATCTAACCTGTCTTGGAGTCCCTACGGATCAGCTCTATGCTTGGTCACACACTAGTCTTATATGTTGGCGGGAGTATGTAGTCCAATTCTTGGAACTACTATTGCTATTGCCCGCTTTAAATTGCTTGTTATATTCCTGTAAGTGTTACTTTTTACTATTGATTTTTCTAT